>JBEPXG010000211.1:0-3473 GCA_041642015.1 Halanaerobiales bacterium | reverse complement strand
TTTGGGCATCGTAGAAATGCGCAAGGTTATGCGGATGCATTAGAAGATTTTGATAAAAGATTACCAGAGATCATCAATTCTATGAATGAAAATGATTTGTTAGTAATAACAGCTGATCATGGATGTGATCCAACCTATAAAGGAACAGACCATACTAGAGAATATGTTCCACTATTAATATATGGTGACAAAGTCAAAAAAGACTTTAATATAAATACTAGAGAATCATTTGCAGATCTAGCTCAAACTACTGCAGAAATATTTAACTTAGATAAACTTGAATTTGGTCAAAGTTTCTTAAAAGAAATAATCAAGGAGGAATAATTAAATGATTGAAAGTATTAATAAAGCAGTTGAATTTATTGAAGCTAAAATGGAATTTAAACCTGATATAGCATTAATATTGGGATCTGGTCTAGGTGTTTTAGCTGAAGAAATATCAGATAAAAAGATCTTAAAGTATGAAGATATTCCAAACTTTCCAGTCTCCACAGTTGAAGGACACGCTGGACAGTTTGTTTTTGGCAATTTAGAAGGAAAAAAAGTTGTTGCAATGCAGGGACGTTTTCATTTCTATGAAGGATATAGTATGCAAGAAATTGCTTTACCAATTAGAGTTATGTTTAAAATGGGAGCAAGAAAACTAATTGTAACAAATGCTGCAGGTGGTATTAATAGGAACTTTAAACCAGGAAACTTTATGATTATTCAAGACCATATTAACTTAATGGGGGATAATCCCTTAAAAGGAGAAAACATTAAAGAATTTGGTCCAAGGTTCCCAGATATGTCAGAAGTGTATAATAAATCTCTAAGAGAACTTGCAGAAAATGTCGCTTTAGAAAATAAGATTAATACTGTTAAAGGTGTCTATTGTGGATTAAGTGGGCCAAGCTATGAAACTCCAGCTGAAATTAGGTATCTAAGAAACTCTGGAGGGGATGCAGTTGGAATGTCTACAGTTCCAGAAACAATTACTGCAAACCATATGGGGATGGATATTTTAGGTATTTCCTGTATTACAAATATGGCAGCAGGAGTTTTACCTAAACCACTAGATCATAAAGAGGTTATGGAAATTGCAGAAAAGGTTAAACCTAAGTTTTCAAAACTAATCAGAGGTATTTTAAAGAAAATGTAATCAGGAGGTAAACTAATGCGAGCATATGACTTAATATTAAAAAAACGTGAAAATAATGAACTTACTCAAGAGGAAATCAACTATATAATCAAGGGTTTTACTGAAGGTAGTATTCCTGATTATCAAATGTCAGCTCTGGCAATGGCAATCTATTTTAATGGTATGTCAGACCGTGAAACAGCAGATTTAACAATGGCAATGGCAAAGTCAGGAGACCAAATAGATTTATCTAAAATAAAAGGTAAAAAGGTTGATAAACATAGTACTGGTGGAGTAGGTGATACAACATCATTAGTTTTAGTACCCTTAGTATCAGCTGCTGGAATTCCAGTTGCAAAAATGTCAGGAAGAGGTTTAGGACATACTGGTGGTACTATTGATAAATTAGAATCAATACCTGGTTTCAAAACAGAGATAAGTATGGATGATTTTATTAAAAATGTTAATGAGATCATGGCAGCGATAGCAGGTCAAACCGGTAATTTAACTCCTGCTGATAAACAACTTTATGCTTTACGAGATGTTACAGCAACAGTAGATTCAATTCCTCTTATCGCAAGTAGTATTATGAGTAAAAAAATTGCTGGAGGAGCAGATGGTATTGTTCTAGATGTTAAGGTTGGATCAGGTGCTTTTATGAAAACAATTGAAAATGCAAGAAAGTTAGCTGAAATTATGGTTAGCATCGGCAAGAAGTTAAATAGAGATACTGTAGCTGTACTAACAGATATGGAACAACCTTTAGGACAAGCTGTTGGTAATAATTTAGAAGTGATTGAAGCTATTGAAACATTACAGGGTAAAGGTCCAAAAGATCTTGAAGAGCTTTGTTTAACCCTAGGAGCTAATATGTTAAAGTTAGCAGGTAAGGTTAAAGACTATAATAAGGGGTATAAGTTATTAGAAGAGCTTTTACAAAATGGAAAAGCATTTGAACAGTTTAAAAAATTAGTAAAAAAACAAGGTGGAGATGTAACTTATCTTGATAATCCTGATAAATTCAAAAAATCAGAATACATCTATGAGATAGAAGCAAAAAAAGATGGATATTTAAATCAACTAAAAGCAATTGATATTGGTCTAGCGGCAATGTTAGTTGGAGCAGGTAGAGAGAAAAAAGGGGATAAGATTTTAAACGAAGTTGGTGTAAAGGTATATAATAAATATGGTGAAAAGGTTAAAAAAGGACAGACAATAGCCACTTTACACTATAATAAAAAAGATAAAAACTTTGAAGAAGCAGTAGAAAAATTAAAGCAATCTTTTGTAATAAATAAGAAAGCTCCTAAGCCTAGAGAGCTAATTTATGAAATAGTTGATTAAGCATATAAATTTTAAGGAGTGAAGTTTATGAGTGTTTTTGATGGTGAAAGACTACCAATAGATAAATTCCAGATCGATAAAGAAAGAATGATAAATGGTTGGTATTCCGATGTATACTTTAGAAACATTACTAATATTTTAACTACATTATCTAAAGAAGGTTATACATTTAAAGATGAAGATATAGGGAACATAGAAGTTGAGATGCAAATATTTCCACGCAGAGAACCGTTTTGTATTCTTGGCGGTATTGATGAAGCATTAGCTATTTTAAAAGAATCAACTGGATATAATAATAAAGATGGTGAATTTGTTAATACTTATGATGATTTAGAGGTATTAGCCTGTGAAGATGGTCAAAAGGGATACTATAAAGGAAACCCTTCAAGGGTTGACCCAATTATTAAAATCAGAGGTAGATATAGAGATTTTGCACATCTAGAAACTCCAATTATTGGTTCTCTAACAGAAGCATCTAGAATTGCAACTAATGTATATCAAGTAATGGAAGCTGCTCGTGGAAAAGATATCCTGTTTTTCCCAGCACGTTTTGCTCATTATAAACTACAGGCATTACATGGCTATGCTTATTCTTTAGGGGTTAACGCATATAATGAAGACTATGGACAAAACATGAATCGATATGTATCAACTGATGAACAAGGTGCTTGGTGGGGAGGTAAAGGTGGTGGAACAATTAGCCATTCCTATATTGCTTCCTTTTTAGGTGATACAACAGAGGCAATGTTACAGTTTTCAAGACTTATGCCTCATGATGTAAATAGAATAGCATTGGTTGATTTTGATAATGACTGTGTAAATACCACATTAGAACTACTTAAGGCTATGTATGATAAATATGTTGAACTAAAAAACAATGGTAATTCAAATGAAGCAGATAAGTATAAGTTATTTGGAGTACGTCCAGACAATTCATCAAGTTTACGTGATAAAAGTATTGAACCACTAGGAGATAAAAAATTAGATAATGGTGTAAATGCTCGTTTAG
>JBEPXG010000210.1:0-3497 GCA_041642015.1 Halanaerobiales bacterium | reverse complement strand
TATTTTCACATTCTATATTAATATATGGTAATTCATTTTGTTCTTTCTTTTTGTTTATTAAAGCACGTCCGATATCTTTTGCATATCCCTTATTTCTATACCCCTCAATTACATGTAGAAAACCTAGTGATTTATCATCATGGGTTGCTCCCCATGCTACCGCTTGGCCATCTTCTCTTATACATGCTGAAATACCTTCTGTGATTCTTTTTAATAGAAGGTCATATGAAAGATGCTCTGAATAATTCGAATGTTTAAGGATAGTTTCAATGTCTTTTTCCCTTAAATTATCGACATTATATTTAGGTTTGTCTATTTTAAAATCTTTGGGAAAATAGTATCGACGAGTTTTTAATCTCCAATCAATTTCTTTATTGGATGTTATTATAGGTACCATCCAGTCTTCTATATTTGCAAAGTATTTTGATTTAAATTTAATCTCTTTTATTAATAATTTAAGTTCTTTTATACTACTGCTTACAATATAGTTCCATAGATGGTCGCTTTTTCCAATAATTAAATAACTATTTTTGTTACTATAAATTTCTTCAATTGGATTGTTTTCTACAAAACCAATTACACTCATGTTTTTAATTGGATCTTTTTTTAGTATATTCAATAGTTCATCTTTTTTCATTTTAATCACCTTTGTATCTTATTTTAATAAATATATCATTACAAAATGAAATACACTACCTGCTAATACAAATAGATGCCAGATAGAGTGGCTGTATTTAAATCCTTTGCTTTGTAGAGCATAAAAAAGTACTCCAACTGTATAAAAAAGTCCACCAACTATTAAAAATATTAAGCTTTTTATACTTAAAGCATTAACTAATGGTTTGATAGCAAAAATTATTATCCAGCCCATTAAAATATACATAACAACACTTAATATCTTAAGTTTGTTAATGTAAAAAACCTTAAAAATTATTCCAAGTAATGCTATCGACCAGATTACAATAAACATAGTCCAGCCTATCTTTCCCCTTAAAGCTATTAATGCAATTGGAGTATATGTACCCGCAATCAGTAAAAAGATGGAGGCATGATCGAATTTACGAAGTTGTTGCTTAGCTTTTTTTATTGGAATACCGTGATAAAGTGTAGAAGATATATATAAAATTATTAATGTTGAACCATAAATAATATAGCTTAACATTTCATAGGTATCACTATTTTTATAGTTATTAACAATTAAAAAAACAAGTGCAAAGATTCCAAAAAGTATTCCTAGACCATGGGTTATTGCATTTGTAATTTCTTCTCTTTTAGAATATTTTAATGAATCACCCATTGAACCTTACCCCCTTTTTTACCGAATTATATTTTTAAAATAGATCTTTATAACTATCTTTTATTTCTTTATATCTAAAACAGTTTGTTAGATGGTCATTAACTACTCCAACTGCCTGTAAATAAGCATAAATTGTTACAGAACCAACAAACTTAAATCCTTTTGACTTTAAATCTTTTGCAATTTGTTTTGATAGTTCAGTTTCAGCAGGAACTTCAGATAATTTCTTCCAACTGTTAATTACCGGTTTATGATCTACAAATGACCAGAGATAATTGTTAAAACTCCCATATTCATCTTGAACTTTCAAAAACTGTTTTGCATTATTAATTGATGATTCTATTTTTAACCTATATCTAATTATACCTTCATTATTAAGAAGTTCTTGAATTTTTTTCTCATCATATGAAGCTATCTTTATTATATCATAATTATCATATGCTTTTTTATAATTTTCTCTTCTTTTTAAAATAGTTGACCAACTTAAACCAGCCTGTGCTGTTTCTAAAGTTAAAAACTCAAATAATGTTTTATCATCAAAAACAGGTACACCCCATTCTTCATCATGGTACTTTATATACTGCTCACTACCTTCAGACCAAGGACATCTTTTCAAATAGTTCACCTCAATTTAAATTTGTTGTATATATTTAATTCAATAGAATTAATCAAATCCCTTTGTTTAAAAAAGCCCATCTTTTTAAGATGGGCTTAACTACTTAGTTTTCATATATTAAATCAACATCTGCATATGATGAATCAATTCTTAAGGGAATCTCTCCAGTTCCTATAGTTCCTGAAATCATTTCTCTACTATCTTCAGAGCTTATAGGTAAATCAAGATCTGATATTAAGTTTCCATATCTAGCTGTTACATCAACATCTAAATTATTGTAATCTTTAGTCATCCAGATCTTTAAATCAGAGTATCTTGAAGTTACATCCAGTTCATTACTGAGACTTTCAATATTTACTTCTCCATATTCTAAGTTACCTCTAATTGGTCCTTTAATTTCATCTAAAGTCATTCCAGTATATCTTGTATCAATATCAAGACTTCCTTCTAATCTATCTAAATTGAATCCACCATATCTTCCTGTTATAACTGTATCAGCTTTTATATTAATTAAATCACTTTGTGTATACTGAGTATTAAATTTAAGACTTCCTTCTAAATTTCTAAAGTCATTTTTATTATATGAAGTATCTATATTGAGATCTCCATTTAAATCTGATAGATAAAGACTTCCATAATCATTATCTATATCTATATCTCCTTCAACAAAGTTTACTGTTGTAATATTATATCTTGCTAAGAGATTTAAACCAGAGTCAAAACTATTAACTTCAACTTCCCCATAACGGTTAGCTAAATCTAAATAAAGATCACGAGGTGCTTTAATATCAAAGAGTACTTCTATTCCTCTTATATTATCCGGTTTTGTTGGTCGATCAACATAGAGATTAAAGTTACCATTTGAAACTTCATAATTTACCTCGATTTGATTGACATATCTACTTGCAGCTTCTTTATCATTTGAATATATTTTTATTTCATAATCTATTTCAATCTGATTACTGTCATGACCTTCTATATCTATTGAACCCATCTCATTATCCAAATTAAATCTTTCAATATTTTCTTCAGCCCTATAACTTAAATTTGATTTTCTTACTGCTGCTGGATCTTTTCTATCATAGTTGATAGAAGAAATGCCAGTTATATTTTGCATCGATTCTGTTTCAAACTGCATGAAATAATCAGCTATTACATCTTCATCATTGACTCTGAAATCAATAATCATAATTGCTACAACAGCTATTAAGATCAATGCAATTATTCTTTTTCTTTTCATTTATAATCACTCCTAAACATCAAGTTGTTTTTCTAATATCCAGGACCCTGTAAATACTATTAAGATTAATAATATTAGTCCTGAAATAATCGGTCCACTGCCCAAATAAAATGTTGTTATTTCAGTTCCATATGGACCTGAATACATTGAATCTATCGGAATATCTGGTAACCAGTTAAATAGTCTTGCTAAAAATCCACCAATTCTTATTAAAAGATAATGACTTATTGCAAATACTACTATACTTACTAACCATCTAAATCTACTGAAAAAGCAGCTAACTAAATATGAAAATTGACTTATTATATATGGTACAAATCCTACTAAGAGATAAAATATTACTC
>JBEPXG010000209.1:0-3542 GCA_041642015.1 Halanaerobiales bacterium | reverse complement strand
CTTTAAATTTATACCAATGAACTTAGAATATGTAAAAAAGATAGAAAAATGGAAGTACAATGGCTTTTTAAAAGAAATTTATGTTAAACCATATTTTGATAATTATGATAAAGACTCTAAAGTATTAAAAGGTCCAGGAGGTTGTGATGGATTTGCAGTTTTAAATCAAGGTAAATTAATAGGATTATTTGAATATTACTTTAAAGAAGAAATTATGGAAATAGGTCTTGCTATAAGTCCAGATATTGTAGGAGAAGGTTATGGAGAAGAGTTTGTAAGGAAAGGAATAGAGTTTGGTATAAATAATTATGATTATAAAAAAGAATATATACAACTAAGTGTTAATATCAAAAACAAACCTGCAATAAGGGTATATGAAAAAGCAGGTTTCATACATTATAAAGAAAAAGAGGATTCAATTGAAATGAGGAAATATCTTTAATTAAGACATATAAATAATGTATTATTTTCAGTAGAATCTGGAGGAAATAATTAATGAAGACATTAATAGTATATTGTTCTAAATATAAGAATAATACAAAACAAATAGCACAAGTATTTGCAAATGAAATAGATACTGATTTGATAAATATAAATGATATTAATGATATAGATATTAATGCTTATGATTTAATAGGATTTGGATCAGGTGTATATAGGGAAAGTATGTCAAAAAAATTATTTGAATTTGTTGATGAATTAGATTTAAATGATAAGAATGTTTTTGTATTTTCTACAAGTGGAATTGGAATGAATTTTTATAATAATAAATTAGTTAAACTTTTAAAATCTAAAGGGCATTAGTAAAAGATGATTTTGCATGTAAAGGTAGTTTTAATGCAAAAGAAATAACTGGTAGTAGTATTTTAAATATTGTTTTTTCTTTTATTGGCAAATTATCACAGGGGCATCCAGATAATAATGATTTTAAAAATGCAAGAATGTTTATTCAAAATGTAGTAGAGTCAATATAAATAGTTTCTATAGAAGTATTAAATAATAGAGGAGCTAAAATTATGATAAAAAATAGAAGATATAAGTTATTAGCTGATTTTGATAAAGTAAGACAGTTTTTAGATGATATTTATAACTTAGATACACTAAATAGTTATATGTTACCCCAGTTTTTTGAATATGCACATACACATCCATATTTTAATCACAAGCTAACTCATCGTTTTGGTTTATGGGAAGATGGAGATGATCTTGTTGGATTAGCATCTTATGAGATGGGATTAGGAGAATGTTTTTTAACTATTAGAGACGGATATAATAATATATTACCTGAAATGCTTAATTATGCAGAAAAAGAACTATCAGAGGTAAAGGATGATAAAAGAAAATCAAGTGTTTGGACTACAAGTAAAGAAGAAGTTAAAAAAGAATTGTTAAAAAATAATGGATATAAAAAAGTACATACAGAACCAATAAGAATCTTTAATTATAATCAAGACTTTATAGAACTAGACTTACCAAAGGGGTATTCAATAATCTCATTAGAAGATGAAAATGATATTGAAAAAATTCATGAATGTCTATGGAAAGGTTTTAACCATGGACCAAATCCAGATAATGATTATGATGGTAGATTATTAATGCAAAGTGGACCAAACTTTAGAAAAGACTTAACTACTATTATTAAAGCACCTAATGGTGACTATGCTGTTTATGCAGGGATGTGGCTTGATGAACAGAATGAATATGCTTATTTAGAACCCATGGCAACTGTACCTGAACATAGAAGAAAAGGATTAGGAACAATAGCTTTAACAGAAGCTATGAAAAAGACTAAAAAACTTGGAGCAAAGTACTGTTTTGGTGGAGTACCTGAATTTTATAAAGCAATAGGATTTAAAACTGTCTGCCTAAGAGAAAGATGGGAAAAAGTACTTAGTTAATTATTTATAAGTTTTAACAAGTATATATCTTTCTAAAAGAAAGAAGTGATACATTAATGGAAGTACGAACAATAAAAGAAAATGAAATCAACTTATTTACATCTTTAGATAATGATCCCAAAAGCTTTGAAAAAACTGTAAAAAAGTTATGGAAAGATAAATTATCATCCCCTAATTGGTGTTTTATAATAAAAGAAAATGAAAATATTATTGGAAGAATTGGCTTTTGGACACCTAATAAGAATAATAAGAGTGCTATAATATTTGGATTGAAACTAATAAATAAAAATAATGATTTTATTGAAATTGGTACAAAGCTATTAAAAGATAGCTTTAACATAATGAAACAAAAGGGTTTTAAATACATAGATTCCCAACTTGATTCAGTTGATGAAGAATTTTCATTTAATAAAAAATTATATAAAAATATAGATATGGAAATAATTCAATCTAAATATAGATTCAAATTAGTTACAAAAAATTATAATTACTCTCTTAATAATAGATTAAAATATAAACCAATAAAAGAAACAAGTAAAGATTATTTTATCAAAATATTAAAAGAAGTAACTAAAAAGACTTTAGATAGGGAAGATAAACAAAACATAAAAAGACATGGTGAATTAAAAGCAGCTGAAAAACATTTTGATTCTTTAAGTAGTATAGAGTATTCTCCTGATAATTGGTTTTTAGGATATAATGACTCAAAAGTTGTAGGTTTAATTATTCCTCAACTTCTATTTGATAGTATAGGAACAATAAATTATATCGGAGTAGTACCTAAAAATAGAGGAAATGGTTTTGTAATTGATCTTTTAGATAAAGGAATTAGAAATCTAATTGAAAGAGATGTAAATGAGATAATTGCAGATATTGATACAGATAATAAACCAATGAAAATAGCTTTAAACAAAATGGGTTTTAAAGAGAAAAATTCTCTTATTAATTATAGAAAAAATCTATAAGAATAATAATAAATACTATATCATACGAGGAGCATAAAGATGGAATCTAAAAAAGTGAAAGAACAGTATAATTCAATTTCTTTTTTCTATGATGTTTTGAATGCCAGTTTTGATCTTGAAGAGTTTGCAAATGATTTTATTAATGAACATAAAGAGTTGCTTGATTCATTACCCGACAATGCAAAAATATTGGATAGCTCATCTGGGAAGGGTATTCAAGCAGTTGCATTGAAAAAAGAAGGATATGATGTGACAGCAACTGATATAAGTCTAGAAATGGTAAAATTGACTAAACAGTATTTAAAAGATAATGAATTATCAATACCAGTCAAGCGTTTAGCCTGGAATGAACTACCTACTGAATTTGATGATATTTTTGACCTTGTTTTTTGCTGGGGAAATTCAATAAGTCATAGCATGAGTAAAGAAGAAATGCTTGAAAATTTATCCTCTTTTTATAAAATAACTAAAAATGGAGGTAAAGTAGTAATACATACAAGAAATTGGGAAAAAAGATTAAGAGAAAATAAAAGATATGAAACATTACCATTAAGAGAGTATAATAATAAGAAATACCTACCTGTGTATATTTGGGATTTATCAGATTTTAATAAAAAAAGTTCTGTAGAAATTCTATTCATTGAAATAAAAAAAGATGAGAGTACAACTTTTAATTCTT
>JBEPXG010000208.1:0-3552 GCA_041642015.1 Halanaerobiales bacterium | reverse complement strand
TTAACAAGCTTTAATAAAGGATCAACATAAGTAGATTTAATCTTCGAATACTTCCTGTAATTCATAATCTTTGGTATTATATCATGTTTGTTTTCTAATTTTTCTAATACATCAATACTTGTGGAATAACCAGTTTTGGTTCTTTTAATAACCGGAAGTCCAAGTTTATCAAACAATATCTCACCTAATTGTTTAGGAGAATTTAAGTTAAATTCTTCCCCAGCTAATTCATATGTGTCTTTTTCAATCTTTTCTATTTTTTTAGAGATTTCTTTAGAAAGTTCTTCTAAAAAATCACAATCAGCATAGATTCCATTACATTCCATTTCCACCAATACTTTTATTAAAGGTAACTCTATATCAGTAAATAAAGTATAAAGATCTTTCGATTTTAATTTTTCAGTATAAATTTCCTCTAATTCATAAAGATAATTTAAATACTGATCATTTGTTTTATCATCTTCTTCTAAATCTTCTTGTGATACATTAAATTCTCTGCTAATCATTTCAGATATAGTTAGAGGAGTTTCATCAGGATTTAAAAGATATGAAGCAAGTTGTGGATCAAAAATTAAACCTTCACATTCAATATTATTCTCTTTTAAAAATATCAAGTTGTCTTTACTATTAAATGAAATCTTTTTTATTTTACTATTTTCAAATATACTTTTTAACTCATCTTTATACTTTTCAAATGGTTCAAAATTAAACACTCTATCATTAATTTTAATAATTAATCTTTCATTATTAGCAATAGTAAAAGCAAATTCTTTTTTGTTATTTATCAGTTCTAGTAATTCTTTTATACTATCATCATCAATTTCTTTATAAGTAATTTCTTTTAACTTTTCTTCAATATTTTCTTCAAATCTATCAAGTAAAGAATTAAATTCTAATCTTTTAAATAAATTAATTACTTCATCAAAGTTAGGTTCTTCTAATTTTAAATCATTGAACTCAAAATCTATATTTAAATCAGTTATTATTTTACCAAGTTTTTTACTCATTATGGCTTGCTCTGAATACTTTCTTAAGTTTTCTTTTCTTTTCTTACCTGAAACTTTTTCTATATTATCTAATACATTCTCCATTGTATTAAATTCTTTTAAAAGTTTTGTAGCTGTTTTTTCTCCAATACCTGGTACACCTGGGATATTATCTGAACTGTCTCCCATTAAACCTTTCATATCAACTAATTGATCTGGCTTTAATTCATATTTGTCTTTTACTTTTTTAACATCATATTCTACGATATCACTTATGCCTTTTCTTGTATATATAATGTTAATTCTTTTATCTACAAGTTGTAAAGCATCTCTATCACCAGTAACTATTTTAACATCAATTCCTTTTTTTCCAGCTATCTTAGCAATTGTTCCAATAACATCATCGGCTTCATAACCCTTCTTAGTTATTATAGGTATATTTAAAGATCTTAATACATCTTTTATTAAATCAATCTGTGGTATTAATTCATCAGGCGTTTTTTTACGACCTGCTTTATAATCTTCATATTCTTCATGACGGAACGTAGGTCCTTTTAGATCAAAGGCAACAGCAATATGATCAGGTTTTTCATCATCTATAATTTTAAACAACATACGAACAAAACCAAAAACAGAGTTCGTATATTCTCCAGATTCATTGGTTAAAAGAGGTAGTGCATAAAATGATCTATGTGCAAGACTGTGTCCATCTAGTAGAAATAATTTTTCCATTTATTATCAGCTCCTCTTAGATATAATATTCCCGAAAAATTGATTAATACCTCTTAGTTATAAATATACGGGAATAGATATCTATTATTAAACGAGGTCTTATATATTATCTGCTATTAATATTTAGGTTTATAGAACATTTTATTTCATTTATCATCAAAAGTAAAGTAAATAACTTAAATTTAAATTTTGTAAATATTTTGACTATAATTAATATTAAAGGTTTTATATTAAGAATTAAGACTTATAAAGTATTCAATTGATCTATCATAAGTCTTTTCTGTTTCTTTAGAAAAATAGCAAGCTGGAAGTTCATCTCTGTTTTTATGATATTTTATACATTCACAACAATTACCCTTGCGAGGACAAGGATCATATGTACAGTTACAATCATTTAAATTATGATTATAATTTTCACACTTCAAAGCAATATCCCCCTCTTTGTTATGAATATTTAATAATCAATATCTTTAAAACAATCTTTACATACTTTTTTGTTCATAAACTCAAATAATTCTTTTTGACTACCACAAAAAATACATTTGTTTTCTATCTTCTTAAATTGAATGTTCTTATTATCAATGGAAAATTCTACTGTATCTTTATAATTTAAATTCATATTTTCTCTTATTTTTTCAGGTATAAATACTCTTCCCATATTATCAATACTGCTTATACTAGTTGATTTATTTGTTTTATCCATTAATAACCACTCCATATATTTTTGATATATTAGATTGTATTATATCATTATGATAAATTAAGAAATTATGCTTCTATTATGATTTCATCTCCAGCTTTAACTGTTCCACCTTCTATTACTTTAGTAAAAATACCTTCTTGAGGCATAATACATTTACCTACTTGTTTTAATATTTCACATCCATGGTGACATTCTTTACCAATTTGAGTTACCTCTAAAATTACTTCATTTCCAACTTTTAATGTTGTTCCTACAGGTAGTTCATAAAGAACTATACCTTCTGTAGTAATATTTTCAGCAAAGTCACCAAAATCTAATTCTATATCTAAACCCATATCTACCATTTTATCAATACTTTCTTGACCAAGTAAACTAACTTGTCTATGCCATTTACCCGCATGAGCATCATTTTCAATTCCATAATCTTTAATAAATTTTGCCTCTTTTATGTTTTCTTTTTTAGTTCCTTTTTCAGTACTTATACAAACTGCATTAACTTTACCATCCATTATTAGATTTCCTCCCTTTTATAATGACCGCTTTTGCCACCTGATTTTTCAATTAATTTAATATCACCAATAACCATATCTTTATCAACTGCTTTACACATATCATAGATTGTTAACGCTGCAGTAGATACACCATTTAATGCTTCCATTTCTACTCCAGTTTTATCATATGTTTTTACTTTTACAACAATCTCAACTGTTTGGTCATTTAAATAATTAAAATTAACATCAATTCCACCAATGGAAATAGGGTGACACATTGGTATTAAATTTGATGTGTTTTTCACACTCATAATCGCTGCTATTCTAGCAGTATCTAATACAGGTCCTTTTTTCATTTTTTCATTTTTGATTTGATTTAGTGTTTCTTTTTTCATTTTAACTAAACCTTTAGCAGTAGCTTGTCGGCTGGTTTTATTCTTTTCAGTTATATCTACCATTTGGGCATTACCCTTTTTATCAATATGACTAAAATCTTTCAAAAAAATTAACCTCCTATACTATGCATGTTTTTTTGATTATCCTTTACTACTTCTTCATATCCAAAATGTGGCCTTTTATTACTTATAGCTTTTAAAAATATTTCCTTTATTTCTTTATTCTCTTTTATTTTATTATTATT
>JBEPXG010000207.1:0-3591 GCA_041642015.1 Halanaerobiales bacterium | reverse complement strand
ATGTTAGAACAATACGAGTAATGCCTAATACACCTGTTTTAGTTAAGTCAGGTATATCTGCTATTGCTGCAGGTAGAAATGCTACTAAAGAAGATGTGAAGTTAGTTAATAAAATATTCTCAGGAGTTGGAGAAGTTGTAGAAGTAAAAGAAGATCTAATGGATGCAATAACAGGATTGAGTGGTAGTGGGCCCGCATTTATATATATAATGATTGAAGCTTTATCAGATGGAGGAGTATTAACTGGAATACCCAGAGAACTTGCAACTAAATTGACTGCTCAAACCATGTTAGGGTCTGCAAAAATGGTTTTAAATACTGATAAACATCCAGGTGAATTAAAGGATATGGTAACTTCCCCAGGAGGGACTTCTATTAGAGGTATAGAGGTATTAGAAAAACATGGAGTAAGAGGTATTTTAATAGATGCTGTTAAAGAAGCAGCTTTAAGATCAAAAGAGTTAAATTCAATTAAATAATATTTAATAAATGGGTTATTTAAGGATAATTATCTTTAAATAACCCTTATTTGATAATCTATTTAAATCTTAAAAAGGAAAACACTAATATATAGAGAAATAGAAAATTGAAAGCTGTAAAATAATTATAATAAATAAATTAGGTGAAATAGATGAATAAAACAAAAGGAATTATTATAACAATATTTGCTACAATGAGTTTTGGTCTAATCCCATTATTTGCAAAAACAGCTTATGCTAATGGATTTAATCCGTATTCATTTAGTTTATATAGGTCACTTTTTGCTTCAATAGCATTGTTTATATTTATAAAGATATATGGTATAGATTATAAAGCAACAAAGGCACAATATATTACTCTTTTAAAAATAAGTATATTTGGATATTCATTGATGATGTTATTCCTTAATATGTCATTTTTATATATGTCTTCAGGATTAGCAATGACTTTACATTTTATTTATCCAGTAGTTGTAATGTTAGCTTCAGTCTTTTTCTATAAAGAAAAAATAGGTTCAAAACGAGTCTTTGCTTTAATTTTATCAGTATCAGGTATATATTTTTTAATGGGATTTGGATCATTTGAAACTATAAATATGCTAGGATTTTGGTTGGCATTAATATCAGGAGTTTTTTATGGTTATTATATTTTAATGGTTTCAAATAGTAATATTAAAAATTTAAGTGCTTTTGTAATTACTTTTTATCTATCATTATTTAATACATATATACTTTTTATAGTATCTTTACTAACAAATAATTTGAGTTTAAACTATAACTATACTGGATTAACAAGTACAATTTTAGTGGCCTTAGTATGCAATCTATTTGGAATGGTAGCTTTTCAAACCGGTCTAAAGTTTATAACTGCAACCGCTTCATCAATATTAAGTACCTTTGAACCAATTACTAGTCTAATTATTGGTATAGTAATCTTTAATGAATACTTAGCCTGGTATCATTTTGTGGGTAGTATTTTTATTATTGTATCAGTTATCATTGTTTCTCTTACCGAACAAAAAATTAAAAATACAGCAAAAAAATCTAAGATTTAAAAAGGAGGGGTGATATTGAGTGAAATAGATGAAAACAAAATATATTTTACAGAAAAACAAATAATTAATATTAATAAACAACAAGGAGTCGATAAAGTTCTTGATATAGGCGGAGGGGGCGAATCCATAATCGCTCATCTTTATGGTAGTAAAGTTATTTCTATTGATTTAAGTAAAGAAGAACTACTTGAAGCAGAAGATAATGAGGCTTTAAAAATAATTATGGATGCAAGAAATATGGATTTTTTAGATAATCAGTTTGATTTATGTACTTCATTTTTTACTTTTATGTATCTAGAAAAATCAGATTATGAAAAAGTTTTTAAAGAAGTAAAAAGAGTATTAAAACCAAAAGGAAAATTTATAATTTGGGATCTTTCAATTCCAGAAAAAGATAGAAAAGATAAAGATTTCTATGCAGTAAAATTAGAGGTTCAGTTTAACAACCAAAAGATAAATACTGCTTATGGAACTTACTGGAAAGAAAACAGTCAAAAATTTGATGAGTTTTTACATTTGGCAAATAAGAATAATTTAGAAGTACTAAAAAAAGACATAGATAATCATTGTTTTTATCTTGAATTGAAAAACATTTAGAACTTCTTTAATCTATAATATAATACATAAAAATTATGAGAATCTATAAAAAAGATTTTAATAAAAGCATTAGCTTTTTAAATCAAAACAAAATAAGGTGATAAAAAATGCAGATTATTAAAAAATACAGGATATATCTATTTTTGTTTTTAGCTTCATTAATAACAGTAATTATACATGAATATGGACATTTCATTATGGGAACTATTTTAGGTTATAATATGGGATTTGATTTTAATGGTTCTAGACCAATTGGAGGAGTAATTTCAAGTAATACTGATCAACTATTAATAGTCATATCAGGGGTGTTTTTCACATTAATTCAATCATCTATTGCATATTATTTGTTGATAAAATTAAACTATAAAAGACTATATTATTTAATTTTAACACCATTTCTATACAGATTAATACCATATCTTTTAAGTATTTTCTATCCTAATCGATTAATACTACAAGATGAAATTAAAATTGGAAATATATTAAACATAAATTTATATGTAATTCCATTTATAATAATAATGATCTTGTTTTTCAACTGTTTTATAGCAAATAAAAAGTATAAAATAGGATTTAATCAACATCTTAAATTATCTTTTATTAGTATAATTTCATTTGTCATTATCATAAAATTAAATCAAATACTGATGATTTCATTATAAACAAGGAGTGGTTTAAAATGGTACAGAGTGATGCAAATAATGTACAGGATTACTTAAAAGAACTTGATGAAGAAAAAAGTATAGTAATAAATAAAGTAAGAGACGAAATACTGAAAAATTTACCTGAAGGATATGTTGAAACTATGAACTGGGGAATGATAAGCTATGAAATTCCTTTGAAAACATATCCGGATACATATAATAATAAACCATTAATGTTTGCAGCATTAGCAGCTCAGAAGAATTATTATTCTCTATACTTAACTCCGGTTTATCAAAGTCAAGCACTTAAAAGCTGGTTATTAAAACAGTTTGAAAAAGAAAATAAAAAAATTGATATGGGTAAATCTTGTTTAAGGTTTAAAAAAGTTGATGATTTACCTCTAAAAGCAATTGGTGAATTAATAAAAAGGATTCCTGTAAAAAAGTTTCTAGATATCTATGAAGAAAGTAGAAAATAATCATTTAAAATTTCTTGTAAGATATATTATAATTAAAATATAATAAAAGAAAAGGAGGTTGGTATAGTGAAAATTAAATGGTGGGGACATGCTAGCTTTCTTATTACTACTTCGAATAATAAAAAGATTTTAACAGATCCATATAATGAAGAACTTCCCTATAATAAGATTACTGACAAGCCAGATTATGTTACAGTGAGTCATGACCACTTTGATCATAATGCTGTAGATTTACTAAAAGGCAGTCCTGAAGTGATCAAAAAGAGTTCGGGATTTGATGATGACAATATTAGTGTTAAAGGAATCTCTGTATATCATGATGATGCTGAAGGTGACA
>JBEPXG010000206.1:0-3595 GCA_041642015.1 Halanaerobiales bacterium | reverse complement strand
TCTATATTTTTATAATCGTCAACTTTTTCTTTTTTTAGCATCTCTTGATTATATTTTCTTTCACATCTTAAAGCCAGCTTTGAAGTGGTTTTTCTTTTATCTGCATAAAGCGAATCTATTAAATCTCTATCTATTTCAACTTTTTGAATTAATTTGCGTAGTTCAGAAATAGTCTTCTCCTTAATGCAATACTTATCTTCAAACTGTAATTTTGGTTGATATTTCATGATAGCAACACCTTTACCTTTTTAAAGATATCTTTTTTATATAATTAATCATTAAGGCTCAAAATCCTTTTAAAAAGCCATATATAAACAAAAAAACCCCGACTATTTAAAATAGCCGAGGTACTCTTCTTTTAAAGACTTTTATTTATTTAAAGTTTCACAACATTTTCTGCTTGTGGACCGCGTTCAGCTTCAACAATTTCAAACTCAACTTCTACGCCCTCTTCTAAACTTTTGTAACCATCTTCTTGAATAGCAGAAAAATGTACAAAAACGTCTTCTTCAGAATCTTCTCTTTCAATAAATCCAAAACCTTTTTTAGAATCAAACCATTTTACTTTACCTGTGTAAATCATGTAAAAAATTCCTCCTGTAATAAATTTTAATAGTGGTGCCGGGGATCGGGCTCGAACCGATACGGGAAAAAATTCCCACCGGATTTTAAGTCCGATGCGTCTGCCAATTCCGCCACCCCGGCTTGTTACAACAATTGTTGCAACATTTTAGATTATAATATAAATAACATATTATGTCAAGGGTGATAGATAAATCTATCAAACTTTTTTTATTATTTACTTTTTTTCTGTAGTATCCAAATATAATCATAAGGTTTTAATGTATTATTATTATATGATTTTTCTGTTTCTGAAAGATTATTAATAATAGTTAAAATATTATCATTTAATGACCTTTTTGAGATTAGTAAATTATCTTTTGTTTTATATTCAGGTTTTCTCTTAAATAGTTCTTTATTATTATTTTTAAAGTCTATCATATCTTTTAGACCTCTATAAATTATAGCTGACTTTGAATTCGGACTGTTTTTTGCTTTTTCATACTTACTATCATCAAAAGGTCCCCTATTTAGATATCTACTATCCTTGTATCCAAACTTTTTGTTCATTTTTTTATAAAATTCTACATCATTTTCCATACCTATTTCATCTCCAAAATAAATGATCGGAGTTCCTTGTATAGAAAAAAGTATAGAATATGCAAGTAATATTTTATTAACATTACCTTCTAGTAAATTAAATAATCTACCTGAAATACCTTTACCTTCTCTAAAAGTCCAATCTGGTTCTTTAAGGTAATAATGATTCATCAGTTCTCTTTCTTTTTCATTTACAAATTCTAAAGTCAGTTCATCATGACATCTTAAAAAAGTAAACCAAGCAGTATTTTTAGGCTGTTTTAACTTAACTAAATTATCTAACTGCTCTTTTATATGTTTTACATCATTTTCTGCTAAAGATAAAAATATCCTAGGCATTATTGGAAAATTATAAACAACATGACACTCATCACCATTTCCTAGATATTCAATAACATCTTCAGGCATCTGATTTGCCTCTGCAATCATAACCGTTCCTTTAGAAATACTGTCAAATACTGCTCTAAATATCTTTAATATAAGGTGGGTCTCTTTTAAATTTTCACAATTAGTTCCTTCTTTTTTCCATAAAAATGGAGCGGCATCCATTCTAAAACCGTCCACACCTTTTGATTTCCAATATGTAAAAGCTTTTAACATTTCATATAAAACTTCAGGGTTTTTATAATTTAAATCAGGTTGTATATCATAAAATCTATGAAAATAATAATCATCCGTTTTTTCATTATAAGTCCAATTACTATTAGATACACCTTTTAATAATAATCTAGTATCAGTATATTTATCCTTATTATCATTCCAAATATAAAAATCTCTATATCTGGATGATTTTGATTTTTTTGCATCTTGAAACCATTTATGTTGATTAGAAGTATGGTTAACTGCAATATCAAATACAATTTTAATTCCTTTTTGATGTGCTTTATCTAAAAAGTTAATAAATTCTTGGTTAGTGCCTAAATCTTCTCTAATTTTATAATAATCTGATATATCAAAACCTTGATCTACCATGGGGGATTTTAGAATTGGTAAAAGCCAAAGTGTTTTAACACCTAATTTCGATAAGTAATCTAATCTATTAGTTAGACCAGTAAAATCGTTGGCAAATAAATCAACATATAGAGAATATACTGTTCCTTCCTTAAACCAGTCTTTAGATTCGGGAGTATAGGTTGTATCTTGTTTCCTTTGTTCAATTAATTCATAAACTTTATTAAGATAATCAGTTTCTTGGTCATAAAGTTTTTTCCAAAGATTTTTAATTATACTTTTCATGACAACCTCCTTTAGTCTAAGAGCATACCATGTAAAATGTCATAATCACTTACTCTTAGTTTGAGATTCCTTAAATATTTCATTACTTCAATCAGTATAATAGTACCAGGGACTATTATGTCAGCTCTATCCGGATTTAATCCCTTAACTTTCTTTTTCATATTTAAATCTAATTTTCTTAATATGTTCATTATTTTATTAATATCAGAATACTTTAATATATAATTATGAATAGCTTTTGAATCATAACTTTCCAATTTTAACATGATTGAGGCAAGAGTTGTAATTGTACCACCCACCCCAATAAGATTATTTATATCTGGAGATATATCAATGTTCTCTTTTAAAGTATTTCTTATATAAATAGATATTTTTTCTACATTACTTCTAGATAAAGGAGTATTGACATTATCTATAAATCGATCACTTATCCTTACAGCTCCTATATCTATACTTTTTATATTTATCTCATCATCTTTTTGATTTTGCCAAATAAATTCAGTGCTACCCCCTCCAATATCAACAATTATATAATTGTTGAAATTAAAGTCTAAAGTAACACCTTTAAAAATTAAGTTGGCTTCTCTTTCTCCTGATACTATTTCGAGATTAAAATCAAGTTTATCTTTAATCATTTTTTTAAAAACTTCACTGTTTTCTACATCTCTTAAAGCACTAGTTCCTATTAATTTAATCTCTTGTACATTCTCGTTTTCTATTATATCCTTTAATTCTTTTAAACCATTTAAACCCCGTTTGATTGCTTTCTCACTTAAGATTCTATTACTATCAACACCTTCACCTAATCTTGTAGTGATTAATTTTTTTTCTATTTCTTCAACTTTATCTTCTTCTATATTTGCTATAAGAAGTCTAGTTGAATTAGTTCCCATCTCAATTACTGCTTTTTTCATTTGACTCCAACTCCTTACAAATATTACATTTATCAGGCCACATAACTTTATTAAAAATAATTTCGCCAACTGGATTTAATTGATTAACTAAATAATCTGCTACATGAGTATGGAGGCATTTTATACCTTTTTTATCTTTAATTCCACCGATTCCAGAGTTTTTTAATGTATGGTATATATCATCAGAAATCTTTTTTATCTTCTTAATTGTTTTTTTATCTAACATACTTATTCTTTGTTCAGCATAATATTTATGTGCATTTTTTAACTTTTCTTTTAAAACA
>JBEPXG010000205.1:0-3606 GCA_041642015.1 Halanaerobiales bacterium | reverse complement strand
ACCTGATAATTGGAAAGCTAAATTAAATCCAATAAGAGAAGATTTAGTAAAAACATTAGAAGAATTTCATGTCTTAAATGAAGAAAATAAAAGATTAATTGAAGAAGCAGTTAAGTTCAATAAGTTCTCAATTGATCTAATAGTAGATAACTTAAAGAAAAACAATACAACATATCACAATAAAGATAAAAACAGACCACATCTAATAGATAAAAGAGGCTGATTGATAAAAGGAGGAAATTTTAATGTTCGATGGAATTCATATCGGATTAAGTTCACTACAAACCCAGAAAAAATCAATAGAAACAACTGGACACAATATTGCCAATGCAAATAATGAAAACTATACAAGACAAAGAACAATACAGACTGCAAAACAACCAAATCTAGTTCCTGGCAGTGATTTCATGATGGGTTCAGGTGTTAAGGTAGAAGATATCCAGCGAATTAGAGATAGCTTTATTAATCAGCAGGTAAGAGAAGAATCTCAAGAATCCGGTTATTGGAATCAGATTCAACAGGGAATGGAAAGAATTGAATATATCTTTAATGAACCATCTGATTCAGGATTACAGAGTGCTTTTGAATCATTTTGGAACTCATTACAGGATTTAAATTCAAACCCAAATGATACAGCTACAAGAGCAGCTGTTAAAAACCAGGGTATGGTTTTAGCAAAATCATTTAGAAATATTAATGAACAAATGATGGACTATAAGAGAGCTTTAAACAATGATGTCGAAAAAACTGTAAGTGAAATTAATTCAATTACAGATCGAATCAGTAGATATAACAAACAGATCACAACAGCTTTAGCAAGTAATAATACACCTAATGACTTATTAGACAAAAGAGAAGCATTATATAACGAACTAAATGAATTAATTTCAGTTAAAGGTTCAGTAGACAAAGTTGGTAACTTAAACATAACTGTAGATGGAAAAAAATTAGTGAGTAAGTTTGATACAAATGAACTAAAAATATCAGCAAATGGAACTTATGAAGATAATATAGCAATAGATATTAATGGTACTGAAATTGGTGTAGAACCAGATAGTGGAGAAATAAAGGGTATTATGGATGTAAGAGATAATGAAATTCCATCTTACTTAGAAACACTTGATAATATTGCATATGAATTCACAAATAAATTCAATGAAAAACATAGCAGTGGTTTTGATTTAGATGGAGACACTGGACAAAACTTCTTTACTGATTTAGGTGGAACCATCGAAGGTGCTTCAAGAAGAATAGAAATCCATTCAGATATAGAGGCAGATGGTGGAATATCCAATATTGCAGCTGGTAACTTTAGTGAAGACCCAAGTGTAGTTACTGGGGAAATAACTGATAATGCAAATATTAATAAAGACAGATATTATAATGTAAAAGTAACAGAAAATGCCTCTGGTAATTTTGATTATACAATTACAGATTCAGAAGGAACTAGTGTTGCTAATGGTAATAATGTGACAGAAGGAACTGAATTGAATTTTACTAATTTTGATTTAACTTTGAATGGAACCGGAGAAACAACTGTTAACTTCAATAAAAATGAAGGTAATGGAAATAATGCTTCATCTTTAGCTGAAGTGATTAATCAAGATGAAGTTTTAAATGATGCAACAGTTCAGGATAACTACCAAGCATTGATTTCAACAATTGGAGTTAATGCTCAACGAGCAGACCAGATGAAAGAAAGCCAAGGAGATTTAGTGAGACAGTTAGGAAATATTAAAGAAAGTATTTCTGGTGTTTCTTTAGATGAAGAAATGGCTAATATGATTAAATATCAACAGGCATATAATGCAGCAGCAAAATTAATAACTAAATCAGATGAAATGCTTGAAACATTAATCGGTATGGTAAGGTAGGAGTGATAAACTATGAGAATAACAGACAGTATGATGGTTGGAAACATGTTAGAAAACTTAACAAATAATAAAGAAAGACTTAATACATTAAACCAACAGTTATCTTCAGGAAAGCTGTTTTCAAAACCATCAGATGATCCTATAAAAGTAACAACAAGTATGAGTTTTAGTAATCAAATTAATAATTATGAACAATATCAAAAAGATATTAATAATGCTAAAAGTTGGTTGGAAACAACTGAAAATACTTTAGGAGATACAACTGAAGTACTACAAAGAGCAAATGAATTAGCACTATATGGAGCCAATGATTCTTTAAATAAAGAAGATCGAGCAAATATGGCAGAAGAAGTAAAACAACTTAGAGATGAATTAATCAGTATTTCTAATAGTAAATTAGGCTCTGATTATCTTTTTTCAGGTCAAGCAACATCAGAAAAACCAATTAGTCTAAATCCTGATTATGATACTGATCCAGTTAATGAAGATTATGTAAATTATAAAGGAGATAAAAACAAGATAAAAAGAAAAATCAGTGACGATAACAAATTAACAGTAAATTTAAATGCAGAAGATGTATTTAAAGAAAACATAGAAACTTTAAATAAAATGTATGAAGACCTTAAAAATGGTGAAGATGGAGAAAAGATAGCTTCATATGTAAAAAATATTCAAGATGGAATGGATAAATCTTTTGGATATAGAGCTGAAATTGGTGCTAAGATAAATAGAATGGATTTAATTGAAAATAGAATTGATGATGATATCTTTAATATCAAAAAATTAAATTCCAAAAATGAAGATGTAGACTTAGCTAAAGTAGTTACCGACTTAAAGATGAGTGAAAATGTTTATAGAGCATCACTTTCATCAGCAGGAAGAATCATTCAACCATCTTTAGTTGATTTTATTAAATAGTTAAAAATATATAAGAAAAGTATGTGGGGTGTATAAATTGGAAATAATGACCAGGGATTTTGGTAAAGTAAATATAGATGAAAATAAGATAATTCAATTTCCAGAAGGTATTCCAGGTTTTAAAAAAGAGGATGAATTTGTATTACTTCCCCTGGATGAAGACTCCTTATTTGTTATCATGCAATCTATAAAAACACCTGAACTAGCCTTTATAACATTAGAACCAAGAAATATAATAAAAGATTATGAATTTATAATTTCAGAAAAAACAGAAAATCTTTTAGAAATAGATAGTATAAAAGACATAATACTTTTAAACATAGTAACAATAAAAGAAAAGGTAGAAGATATGACAATTAATTTAGCAGCACCTTTAGTAATTAATATAAATAAAAATCTTGGTAAACAGGTAATCTTAGATGATAACAAATATCCTGTAAAATACAAACTAGAAAAAGCCCAAGCAAAAGAGATGATGTCCTGATGCTAATACTATCTAGAAAAGAAGATGAAAAAATATTAATAGATGAAGATATAAAAATATCAATAGTTGAGATTAAGGGTAACCAGGTTAAAATAGGTATTGAAGCTCCTCAAGATGTTGAAATCCTAAGAGAAGAAGTATTTAAGTCTGTGGAAAAAGAAAACATACAAGCTACAAAAGAGAGAAAAATAGGATTAAAACAATTAAAAAACTTTGGAAATAAAAATAAGAAATAAAGCAAATAAAAGCAATAAGTACATAAACAGTAGTATAAGCTAATAAATGGCAATTATAGTGTCTTAATTATCCTTAAAGGCAAAATTAAAGAAT
>JBEPXG010000204.1:0-3610 GCA_041642015.1 Halanaerobiales bacterium | reverse complement strand
CATTAGTGTAAATATTAGCTAACAATAAAGAAGATTTTACTTGTGCACTTGCAATTGGAAGTTTGTAATTAATTCCGTTTAGTTTTGCTGATTTAATCTTTATCGGAGAATATTTATCTTCTATACCTTTTATATTTGCCCCCATCTTTTTCAAGGGATAAATTATTCTATCCATAGGACGTTTTTTTAGAGATTTATCACCATCAAGGGTAACAGTAAGATTAGCTCCTGTTAAAAGTCCTGCTAATAATCGCATAGTAGTACCGGAATTACCACAATTAAGTGTGTCTTGAGGAGAACTTAATCCATATATACCTTTTCCATTTACCAAATATTTATTATTTTTTTTCTTGATTTTAATTCCCAAACTTCTAAAAGCATTAATAGTTTTTTTTGTATCTTTTGCTTCTAATAGATTATTTATTATAGATAGACCATCACCAATAGAAGCAAAAATTATACTACGATGTGAAATGGATTTATCTGCTGGTATAGAGATATTACCATAAATTTTTTTGTTTTTATCTACTTTAATACTTTTAATCATATTGAATTTTCCTTAATATTAGTATTTAGTTATTTAAACTTTGTATAAGGTCTTTAAAATTATCAATATTTAAAGATTGAGGACCATCACTTAAAGCTAGTTCAGGTTGAGGATGAACTTCAACCATTACTCCTTGAGCTTTCATTGCCTTAGCAGCTTGTACAGCGGGTTTTATTAGATCCCATCTTCCTGTACCATGGCTAGGATCTATTATTATGGGGAAATCACATAATTTTTTTAATATTGGCACTGCCATTAAATCTAAAGTATATCTAGTATGAGTTTCAAATGTTCTGATTCCACGTTCACAAAGAATTATATTACTGTTACCATTTTGATGAATATACTCTGCAGCCATTAAAAATTCTTCATAGTTTGCACTCATACCTCTTTTTAATAAAATAGGTTTATCAATTTGTCCAAGTTCTTTTAACAAACTATAGTTATACATATTTCTTGAACCTACTTGAAGTATATCAGAATATTTAATAACAGTATCAATCTTTTTAATATCCATTACTTCGGTTATTACTTTGAAATTATATTTATTAGCAATTTCTTTTAAAAGTTTTAACCCTTTTTCCTTTAAGCCTTGAAATTGATATGGCGAAGTTCTTGGTTTATAAGCTCCTCCTCTAATAAACTTAATATTTGTTTCTGAGAGAATTTTACCTAATGTATTCATCTGATCTCTGTTTTCAACGGAACATGGTCCTGCAATTACATTAAATTCATCTTCTGAAAAATATTTGTTTTTATTTATTTTAATATATCTTTTATTATTTAAATATTTTTCAGCTTGATAATCTTTTAAAATTTTGAATGGATTAAATTTGTTAGTAATAATATTTACCAGATCATCATTATATTTAGACACTATAATGAATACAGCTTTTTTATCATTAAATCTAGTTAAATAATTAATATTATTTTGTTTTAAATATTCTTCTAATTTATAGTATTCTTTGTTTTTATTTTTAAAAATTACAATCATTTTAATTACTCCTCAGATAAAAAGTTTAAATCCTCTCTTAATTTAGCAGCTTCTTTTAGATATATATGATTAACTTCATCTTTACCTTTATCATTATTTATTAACAACATAACTCTAATACATTTATTTAATGATTCTTTTACTTTCATTTCTTGTAAACACATAATTGAAGTTTTTGTAAATCCCATTGCTCTAACAGCTTTACCAGGATAAACTTTATCTATATCATCGGTTGTGGAAAAAATAAAACTGATAATTTCTTCTTTTTCTAAATTGTTTTTTTCAATAATCATTTTTATCAAATCTTGTACAGCATTTAAAATCATTTTTTCACTATTTTCTTTAACTGTAATAGCTCCTCTAATAGTATACATAAAATATAGCTCCTTTTTCAATAAAAATACACCCTAAAATTAGGGTGCATGAAAATTGGCTAATTAGTTTTCTAGTTGTTCTAAAGCATGTTTAGCTGCTACTTGTTCGGCCTCTTTTTTACTTTTACCCTTTCCAAAACCGAGTTCTTTATTTTCAAAGTATACAACAACATAAAATTCTTTATTATGATCTGGTCCTTTTTCCTTTACAACCTCATATTCAGGTCTATCATTACTATTTTTTTGAATTACTTCTTGTAACATTGTTTTGTAGTCTTGAATGTAATTACCATTATCAACTTCAAATATAAATGATTTAAAGTTGCTAATAATAAATTCAAAAGCATAATCAAAACCTTTATCTAAATATATTGCACCAAGAATTGCTTCCATAGTATCAGCTAATATTGAATTTCTTTTTCTTCCACCTGATAACTCTTCACCTTTACCTAATAAAAGATGTCTACCAACATTTATCTCAATAGCTTTTTCAGCTAATACTGGTGCACTTACAATTACTGACCTTATTTTTGCTAATTTACCTTCTTTATATTCATCATATTTATTAAAAATATAAGTACTTATAGATAAACTTAATACTGAATCTCCTAAAAATTCAAGTCTTTCATTATCTTTAATCTTTAGATCAGAATTTTCATTTGCAAAAGATTTATGTGTTAGGGCACGTCTAAGTAGTTTTTTATTACTAAATTTGGTATTCAATTTATTCTCTAACTCGTTTAACTTTTTTTCTGTAAAAAAATCTTTCATTAAAATCTCACCACACCTATTATATTGTTTTCATTAATTAATCAGGGGTATAATAATAGTATGTATTATACCCCCTATATTATATATTAAAGTTTAAAGATTTTCCTCAATATATTCAACTGCATCAGATACAGTTGCGATCTCCTCAGCATCTTCATCAGGAATTTCAATATCAAATTCCTCTTCTAAAGCCATAATAAGCTCTACAACATCTAATGAATCAGCACCAAGATCGTCAATAAATGAGGCATCTTCAGTGATTTCATCTTCTGAAATTGCAAGTTCTTCTGATACTACTTTAACTATTCTATCATAAACTTCTGCCATCATTTTCACCTCCTTTCACATTAACATACCTCCATCGATATTTATAGTTTGACCATTTACGTAATTAGCTAATGGAGATACCAAAAACAATATTACATTTGCAACATCTTCAACTTCTCCAAATCTATTTAAAGGAATGTTATCCAACATATCTTTTTTAACTTGTTCAGGTAATTCATCTGTCATATCTGTAGTGATATATCCGGGAGCTACAACATTTACATTTATCCCTCTTTTTGAAACTTCTTTGGCTACAGATTTGGAAAACCCAACTACACCAGCTTTAGATGCAGCATAATTTGCCTGACCTGCATTACCCATTAATCCTACAACAGAACTTAGATTAACAATTTTACCATTTCTTTGTTTCATCATATAACGTATAGCATTTTTTGTACAGTTGAAAGTACCTTTTAAGTTTACATTTACTACATCTTCAAAATCTTTTTCTTTCATTCTTAATAATAAACTATCTTTTGTTATTCCAGCATTATTTACTAAAATATCGATTTTTCCAAATTCTTTAACAGTTGTTTTTATAAGTTTTTTTGCTTGTTTTCCATCAGATACATTTCCTTGTACTATTAATGCTTTTCT
>JBEPXG010000203.1:0-3661 GCA_041642015.1 Halanaerobiales bacterium | reverse complement strand
TGGAAGGAGGTAGTTTAGATCTAAATCTTATAGATGATGAACTGACTTTTTTAGGTAGATTATCTAGTAATCAAGGTTCACTTGATTACTATAATAATAAATTTATTATTAATAATGTTAATGCAACATTTGATCGATTCAGTGAAAATATACCGAATATTCATCTAGTCGGTAGTACTGTTACAAGTGGAACAAGAATATTCATTTATGTTGATGGACCTGCTAATAATTTAAATATTAGTTTCGGTTCACAACCAGAATTGCCTGAGGATAGAATAATTGCTCTTCTAACAAGAAGAGGGGGATTAAGTGGCTTTACTTCAGATGATGGAGATCTTAGACCAACTTCTCTTGTAGAGTCAGAACTATTTAGATATGTAGGTGAACAGGTTCAACTAAACTTTATACAACAAATTGAACGAAGTTTTGCAAACATCTTTGAGTTGGACCGGTTTGAGTTGGATACTTATTCTCTTGCAGGTGATAGAGAGATTACACTGTATTTAGGAAAAAATTTAAGTGAACAAGTATATTTACAGTATATGGCAACATTTTCCCCTGAAATTACTGACAGTGAAATTACTTTAGAATATGATATTAATAAATATCTTAATTTCGAAGGTGGTTGGTATGGGGAAGGCGATTATAGATTTTTACTTGAAACCAATATTGAATTTTAATGAAGGAGGAAAATAATGAGAAAAAGATATGTAATTTTAATAATATCTGTTTTTTTATTAACAGCACTATTATCAGGAAACGTTTTAGCACAAACACAAGACCAAACGATTGAAGCCATAGAATTTCAAGGTAATGATAATGTAATGAGTGAAGAGCTTTTTACTGTAATTGAGTCTGAAGTAGGAGATCAATTTAATAGTGAAAACATAAAAAATGATATGCAAGCAGTTTATGATTTAGGTTATTTTCAAGATATTACTGTTAACTTTCAAAACTATGAAGGTGGTTTAAAGGTAATATTTAATGTAGTAGAGAATCCGATCATTCAAAAGATTAATATTAAAGGCTCAGAAGTTTATGACAGAGAACAAATAATTGAATGGATGGGAATAAGTGAAGGCAAGATACTTAATGTTAATAATTTAAATGAAGGATTACAAAATGTAATAACTAAACATCAAGATAATGGATATATACTTGTAAATTATGCAGATGTAAATGTATCTGAAGATGGTGTATTAAATGTTGTATTAAATCTAGGTCATATCAATGATATTATCTTAAAAGGTAATCTAAAAACAAAAGATTATGTAATATTTAGAGAAATTGATCTTGAAAAAGGACAGGTACTTAATGTAGATGATTTAAGAACTGCCTCACGTAGTATTTATCAATTGAACTTTTTTGATGATATTAATCCAGAAATGGAAAGAGTAAGTGAAGAAGATAATGATGTAAATGTAATTATCAATTTAACCGAAAGAAAAACAGGAAACTTTAATTTTGGTGGTGGCTATAGTTCACGTGATGGTTGGTTTGGCTTTGTTAAAGTAGATGAATCCAACCTAGGTGGTAATGGTCAGACTATTGGATTTAATTATCAGTTTGGTAAAAATGACTATTATACTTTAAGTTTCCAAGAACCATATCTAATGGGTTATGACACATCTTTTGGTATTAATTTATATAATAGAAGTAGAAGTACAGAGGATGCAGATGGAAACCTACTATATAAAACAGATACTACAGGTGGTAATGTAAGTCTTGGTCGAGATATCTATAATGACTGGAGAGGTACAGTTAGATATAAGATGGAAAATGTATTTACTGATTATGCAGATGAAGCAACCGAAGATACAAGAGATGAGTTAAGAAGTATAACATTGACTGCAAGAAAAAATACAACAAATTATTTAACTAATCCAACAGATGGTAAATTAGATATCTTTTCTATTGAACATGCTGGTAACTTCTTAGGTGGAGATGCTAACTTTACTAAGTATGAATTTGATCTAAGAAGATATTTCCCAGGATTTAAACAAGATCATTCTTGGGCTTTAAGACTTAATGGAGGAACTTCAACAGGAATACTACCTGATTATGAAAAATATACTTTAGGTGGTTCTGACAGTCTAAGAGGCTATAAGGTAAATACCTTTAGAGGAGATTCTTCATTGCTAACTCAAATTGAATACAGAATTGAATTCATGGATAATCTAACTGGTGTTGCTTTTGTAGATGGAGGCCAAACCTGGCAAGATGGTGAAGAGATAAAGTTAGATAATCTAAACTTTGGTAAAGGTCTTGGTGTTAGATTAAATACTCCAATTGGTCAGATTAGACTTGATTATGGTTGGAATGATGAAGGAAAAGGTACTGCACACTTTAGTATAGGTAGTACATTTTAATATAACTTGAAAGGAGTAATATTTTGAAAGATAAAAGAAATATAACTTTAATCATATTAATATTAGTTGTTGTAACAGCCACTAGCTTATTACTCCTATATAGCAACTTAAACTTTCAGGATGAAGAAAACAAGCTAAAAGACAAAGTTGGTTATGTTGATATTCAACTATTATTTGATAGTCATCCTTTAAAAAAGGAAGCAGAAGATAAGCTTAATAATCTAGCAAGGGATCTTCAGCTTGAACTGGAGACTAAACTTGAAGATGTAGATAAAGAAAAACATCAAGAATTAATTTATCAATATCAAAATAGGCTTTCTAAAAAAGAAACAGAGCTTATCCAAAATGTTGTTAATAATATAGAAAAAACCATTAATGAATTTGCTCAAGAAAAAGAGATGAAAGCAGTATTAAAAGAAGAAGACGTAATAGATGGTGGTCAGGATATCACAGAATTAATCTTAAAAAGAATAAAAAATAGTTAAAACAGATTAAATGAGGAGGGAAAAGAAGTGTTAAGTGAAATCACAAGTGGACTACTTATTGTATTGATATTAATCAGTGGTTTTTTTGCTTATCTAATTCTTTTTGAAGTGCAAGATATAAATTCTCCCTCCTTATCTTTAAATAAAGAGCAGTATGAAATAACAGCTGATTTTGATAAAGACCTATTTAAAGAAAATTTAAATGATAGTTTTATAAAAACAGTTGATACTCAGAAAAGATGGATTGAAAAACAAACCAAACTAAATGAACTATATAATGATAAATTTGGAAGCATTTTATATAGTCAAAACTCTGTTTTTATTGATCAATACTATAATGAAGTAGCTAAAAAACAAAGAGAACTCGATAAAGAATATCAAAGGTATGTAGAAAATATTAATTTTGAAACAGAAAACAGGATAAATTATTACAGTTCAATGGTAAACTATGAGGTTGAAAAGTCTCTTGAAAATATTAGATTAAAATATGATGAAGAAATTCAAGAGTTTGAAAAACAGGTTAATCAAGAAAACAGAAATGAACTTTTGAACTTAAGATTAAAATTAAAAGTATTAGAATTATCTGAAGAAAAAAGAAAAGAACTTCAAAATAGAATAGATGAAATACAAAATAATAAAAGTATAAAAATAAGTAATAAAATTAGTGAAATATATTATAGGTTAAGAATCGTAAGTAATGAATTAAATGAAGCAAAAGCAGAAAAAATAGCTAATTTAAAAGAAATATTAAATAATGAGAAAGAAAATAACATAAATAATAAAAAGAGTAGTTTAGATAATATTTAT
>JBEPXG010000202.1:0-3662 GCA_041642015.1 Halanaerobiales bacterium | reverse complement strand
AAGTTGGTCAAAAGTTAGAAATAATATAGAATAAATATATGTTTATTAGTTTGATGAGATCAAATGATAATTAGTAATTCTTAATAATAATTGACACATATCATACTTCTTTTTATTGTATTCATTATTTAGTTTAAGGTTTAAAGAGGTTTTAGATATGTGTCATATTTTTATATAAAATGTTTTTGAAATATAATTTAGGGTGTGTAGTTATGGAAGTAAAAAAATTAAAAAATACTGCTTGTAGTATCATAGAAAAAAACAAATATGAAATTATCAAATTAACTAAAGAGCTATTTAAGCACCCTGAAACAGGATACAAGGAATATATAACCAGTAAAATCATTAAAAACAAATTAGAAAAATTAGGTTATGAGGTAGAGGATAATATAGCAATCACAGGAGTTAAAACAAGTATTGGTAATAATAAAAAACCTCATATTGCTGTATTAGGTGAATTAGACGCAATTATAAATAAAGATCATCCTAATGCAAATAAAAATGGTATTGTTCATGCTTGTGGTCATAATAATCAATTGGCAATAATGTTTGGTATTGCACTTGCTTTAAAAAAAACTAAAATAATGGAAATATTATCTGGGACAGTTGATTTTATAACTACTCCTGCTGAAGAATATATTGAACTTGATTATAGAAAAACACTAAAAAAGGAGAAAAAGATAAAGTTCTTTGGAGGAAAGCAAGAATTAATAAAAAGAGGTTATTTTGATGATGTAGACCTTGCTTTAATGGCACATTCTTTTGATACTGGAGAAATGAAAGATGTGATTGCTAGTCCAAGGGGAAATGGTTTTATTGTAAAAGAAGTTAAATTTATTGGGAATAGTACCCATGGTGGTTCATCTTCTGAGAAAGGTATGAATGCTTTAAATGCTGCTGTATTAGCAGTTGATAATATAAATGCTCAAAGAGATTCTTATTTAGACCAAGACAATGTGAAAGTTCATCCAATAATTACAAAACGTGAAGATGTTTCAAATTCTGTTATTAATGAAGTAAGAATGGAGACTTATGTAAGAGCAAAATCTTTAGAATCAATTTTAGAAGTTAATAAAAAAGTTGACAGAGCATTAAAAGCAGCAGCTATTGCAATAGGTTCAGAAATTGAGATAAAAGATTACTCTGGGTATTTACCATTATTAAATTATGAATCATTAGTTGAATTATTTATTAAAAATTCAAAACAGATTATAGATGAAAATAAAATAATAAAAAATATGATGTTTAGTGGATCATTTGATATGGGGGATCTTTCTCATATCATGCCAGTATTACATCCTTTTTTTGGTGGAGTAAAAGGTAGAATTCATACCAGTGACTTTAAAACTGTTGATTATGAATTAGCAGTAATAAAACCAGTAAAAGTTTTAGTAAAAATAATTATCGATATTTTATCTGATCAAGAAATATTAAAAAATATATCTAAACCCTACTATTCTAAAGATGAATATATTAAAATATTAAATAAAATGAACTCTAATTAAGCAATTGTAATTACTGTTTATAGGTGTTATAATAGGTAAGGTATTATTTCTGATTTGGCGGTGTTATAATGAAAGAATTAACGGTTAATGCATATGCAAAAATAAATTTGTTTTTAGATATTAAAAATCGAAGAGAAGATGGATATCATAACTTAGAAATGGTAATGCAAACGATAGCATTACATGATACAATAACATTACACAAGATTGAAAAAGGAATAAAAATTGAAACTAATCATAAAAATCTTCCAACTGGTGAAGATAATTTAGTATATAAAGCTGTACAAGAGATAATAAATAAAGTAGGTTTAAATGAAGGTATAAAAATATTTATTGATAAAAAAATTCCGATAGCTGCAGGTCTAGCAGGTGGGAGCACTGATGCTGCTGCAGTAATTAAGGGAATGAATAAGTTATTTGAGCTTAATTTAGATCAAGAAGAATTACATAGTATTGCATTTAATATTGGAAGTGATGTTCCTTTTTGTTTAGAAGGGGGAACTGCTTTTGCCACAAAAAGAGGTGAGAAGTTAAGATATTTAAACCCCTTAAAAAAACATAATGTGCTTTTGGTAAAACCACCAGAGATGGTTAGTACCAAAAAAGTATATACTTTATATGATGAATATAATATTAATAGAAAAATTCCTGTAAAAAAGCTCATTCAGATAATTGAAAATAATAAAAAAATGAGAATTGAGGATGGTTGGGTTAATGTATTAGAACCAGTCACAAAAGAACTTGTTTCTGATGTAAAAGTAATAAAAGAAAAATTGATTAGCCAGGGATTAAAATTTACAATGATGACTGGAAGTGGCCCTACAGTTTTTTCAATATTTGAAGATGAAGATATTGATTTAGCTAAAAATGTGATCAAAAACTGGCCAAGAGCTAACGATTTTATTACATTAACTGGGACAAAAAACTTTAATTAGATAGCTTAATTGGGGGTTGTAACATGAAATTTGATGCATTAGTTGTGGCAGGAGCCAAAAATAATGGTGCTTTAAAAGATTATTCTAATAAAGAATATGAATCATTAATAGAAATTGCTGGAAAACCAATGGTTCAACATGTAATTGAGGCAGTTGAAAAAGTTGAAGAGATAAATGATATTGTTATAGTTGGACCTGAAAAGATTAATCAAAATATAGGTTCGAAATATCATATTATTAAACCTGAAGATGTTTTAATAAATAATATTAAAAAAGGGATCGATGCTTTAAATCATGATCATCATATTTTAATAATAACTTCTGATATTCCTTTGATAACCACAAAAATAATTGAGGATTTTATTAATAAGTGCAAATCTGAAAAGGTTCACGATCTTTTTTATCCAGTAATTTCTAAAGAAAATAATTTAAAAAAATATCCTGAAGTTCAAAGAACCTATGTACATCTTAAAGAAGGGGTGTTCACTGGTGGTAATATGGTTTTAGTTAGTCCAGATATTATACAGGGCCCCTTAGATTGGTATGATAAAATATTAAATTTAAGAAAAAAACCATTTAAGATGAGTCAAATGTTAGGTTTTAAATTTATCATTAAATTTATATTTAGACGCTTATCAGTAAAAGAAGTAGAAAAAAGGATATCAAACATTATAGGGCACAAATGTAAAGCATTAATCATAGAGTATCCTGAAATAGGTTTTGATGTTGATAAACCAAGTGATTTAAAAATGATGAAAGAAAAATATTTAAAAGAATTTGATATTTAATACTATCTTGTTATAATTAAATACATAATTATTTTAAAAATAACTAAAAAAGGAGAAGTGAGCAGTAAATATGAGTCATCTAACAAAAAGAGATATTTTAAAAAAAGCTGAAGAATTAAATGTGAAGTTTGTAAGATTACAATTTGTAGATATTTTAGGGATAATCAAAAATGTGGCAATAACTGTTGATCAATTAGAAACAGCTCTTGATGGGAAGATAATGTTTGATGGTTCTTCAATTGAAGGATTTACTAGAATTCATGAATCAGATATGTATTTAAAACCTGATTATGATACTTTTGCAATATTTCCTTGGCATAAGGAAGAAGGTTCGATTGCTAGATTAATGTGTGATATTTATACTCCAGATGGAGAACCATTTATTGGTTGTCCACGTAGTACACTTAAAAAGGTAATAAATGAGGCTAAAGAGA
>JBEPXG010000201.1:0-3664 GCA_041642015.1 Halanaerobiales bacterium | reverse complement strand
ATACAATAGAGTGTGGACCATCAATTACTGAATCATCTACTTCATTACCTCGATCAGCAGGTAATGCATGCATATACATTACATCGTCATCAGCCATTTCCATCATTTCTTCTGTACATTTCCAATCCTTATATGATTCTAGTTTGTCATCTATTACTTCATCACTTTCATTGTTTACCCAACTACCCCAATTTTTAGGTATTACAACATCAGCATCTGTATAAGCTACTTCCATATCATGAGTTATTTTAAATGAACCTCCATGTTTTTCGGCATTTTTTCTAGCCTGTTCTACAACCCAGTCTGGTAGGTCATATCCCTCTGGATATGCTAAGGTTACATCCATTCCAAATCTTGGGAATAGAAGTGACTGTGTTACAGGTACTGAAATAGGTTTTTTATGACTGGTTGCATAAGCCCAAATGATAGAAACTTTTAAGTTTCTAGGTTGTTCTCTCTTTTCCATTATTGTCATAAGGTCAGCTATACCCTGCATTGGATGGTATAGATCATCTTGTAAGCTTAATACAGGAACTGGTGCCCATTTAGCTAAACTTGTTAGATAATCATTTCCAATTCCCCAATCACAGTTACGACAAGCCAACATATGACCATATCTGCCTAAAATAATTGCTGTATCTTTAGCCACTTCACCATGAGATACCTGCATAGTAGAAGTATCTAAAAAGTTAGCATGTCCACCTAATTGAGCTAATCCAGCTTCCATTGAGTTTCTAGTTCTAGTTGATTGTTCAAAAAACATTAACATACCCGTCTTATTTTTTAAATATGGAGTATCAATACCCATTGCAAATTTCTTTTTTAGATCAAAAGAAACATCCAATAATGTATCAATTTCCTCCTTTGACCAGTCTTGTAATGTTATAAAATCCTTACCTCTAAAAAGTGTTTGCATTTTTTATTCCCCCTTAATTTATTTTACAATATTTTCAGTAATTTCCGGCATTTTATCAGCATAATCATTTACATAAACACTAGGAATTAAAGCATAAATTGCTGCTGCTTTAACTAATTCATCTTTCCAGGTTTTTTCATTTGGTGCATGAGCTTGATCTTCATGACCTGGTCCAAATCCAATAACTGGAATCCCATGTCTCCCCATTATTGAAACCCCATTAGTTGAAAAGGTCCATTTATCTACAAGTGGATCTTCTTTAAATAAAGATTTGTAGCTATCAACCAATGTATCACAAACTGGATGATCTTCTTCAATTACCCAGGTAGGAAAATATGATTCAATTGGATATGTAAACCCTGTATAAGAAGGCCTATCATATTTATACATCTCTACATCAGCTTTAGCCTCTTTTACAGCTGGCAAATTTTTGATTTGCTGTAAAGCAAACTCCCAACTTTCTCCAGCAGTTAGTCTTCTATCAATAGATATTGAGCATCCATCTGCTACAGCACATCTGGAAGGTGAACTAAAAAATATTTCTGAAACTGTTAAAGTTCCTTTTCCTAAAAATGGATCATCTTTTAGGTTTTCATTTAAAGCCTTAAGTTCATTAATTATAGGTGCCATCTTATATATAGCATTATCTCCGCGATCTGGAGCCGAACCATGACAGCTAACACCATGTGTTGTTACTTTAATCTCCATTCTACCACGATGACCTCTATATATATTACATGAAGATGGTTCAGTTATAACAACAAACTCAGGTCTTATATTTTCTTCTTCAATCATATAATGCCAGCACAAACCATCACAGTCCTCTTCTTGAACAGTACCTGTAATTAAAAGAGTATAATCATCCTCTAAATTTAGATCTTTAATGATCTTTCCAGCATAGACCATAGAAGCCATACCGCCTTCTTGATCACTTGCTCCTCTACCAATTATAATCTCATCATCTTCATATCCTTCAAAAGGATCATAATCCCAAAGTTCTTTATCACCAACACCTACTGTATCAATATGGGCATCCATTGCTATTAGGTGATCTCCATGACCTATGTATCCTAAAACATTACCCATCTTATCAATTTCAACTTTATCAAATCCTACCTTTTCCATCTCTTCTTTAATTCTTAATATTACATCTTTTTCCTGACAACTTTCACTTGGTAATGCAATCATATCCCTTAAAAACTTAGAGATCTCTGGTTTATACTTTTCAGCTTGTTTTAATATCTGATCAAAATCTTCCATATTAATGATACCTCCATTAAAGCTTATTTATTAAAAGTTCGGTGGAGTAATTGCAGAAATGAATACTAAATCGTTTTCTCCAATACTAGTTATTTTATGTGGAAGATTAGCATTATAGTAGATGCTATCTCCTTTTTCTAACTTATATACTTCACTTCCAATTGCAATTTCCATTTCACCCTGAATTACTATACTTACCTCTTCACCATTATGTGACAATGGTTTATCTAAAGTACTAGCTCCTGGTTTTAATCTAGCTTCAATCATTTCAATATCATGATCTAAGTCAGGAGAGATTAACTCAAATGTTAAATCTGAACCTGGAAATCTTAGTACTTTTCTATCATTTTTCCTTACTACTGCATTATGTTTTTGATCTTCAATTAAAAAATAGAAGATCGGTACTTTTAAAGCCTTAGAAATTTCTCTTAGGGCAGTTATTGAAGGTTCTGCTAATCCTCTTTCAACTTGGCTTAAATAACTTGAAGTTTTTCCAATCTTTTCAGCTAAAGCAGAAAGACTAAGCCCCTGGGTTTTTCTTATATTTCTAATCTTTTCACCCATTTTAATGTTTGCTTCCATCTTTTAGATAACCCCCTTTTTATTAAATATCCTAGCTAATTTATCTATATCTGCTTCTATTTCTATTAAATCATCTGTTGCTTTACGAGCATTATCAATATCTTTTAGACCATTACCAGTAATTACTACAGCAACTGAATCATCAGGGGATATTACTCCCTCTTTAACAGCACTTTTAATGCCTGCAAGACCAGTAACACCAGCAGGTTCACCGAATATGCCAGTAGTACTTCCCAATACTTTAATCATCTTAAGTATTTCACCGTCAGATACATTGATATATTCACCATTTGAATTCTTCACAGCATTTAAAGCTTTTTTATAGTTCCTTGGACTTCCAACTGCAATACTATCTGCAATAGTATTTTCATCAGTTACTTCAAGGTCTTTTCCTGTTTTAAATGCTTTAGTTATTGGTGCACAGCCTTCCGCCTGCACCCCAAGCAGCTTTGGGATTTTATCAATAAAGCCAATTTGTTTAAGATCGTAAAATCCTTTATATGCTCCCGCTATTGTACAGCCATCTCCAACTGAAAAAACTACCCAATCAGGAATTTCCCAATTTAGTTGTTCTGCCATTTCAATAGCAGCTGTTTTTTTACCTTCTACAAGATAAGGATTTATTGCAGCATTTCTGTTATACCAACCCCACTTTTTTATTGCTTTATCAGATAAGTAATATGCTGCTTCATAGGAATCTTGTACAGATACAACTTCAGCTCCATATATTAAAAGCTGAGCAACTTTACCTGCAGGTGCCCTTTTTGGAACAAAGATTACTGCTTTCATCTTGTCATCCATTGAAGCAATATTACCCGCCAAAGAAGAGGCGGCATTACCTGTAGAAGAACATGCAACTGTATCTGCATTTGCTTCCTGAGCTTTAACAGCAGCCATAGCAGAGGC
>JBEPXG010000200.1:0-3680 GCA_041642015.1 Halanaerobiales bacterium | reverse complement strand
AGAAAGCTAATCTATCTAAAAATACTTTCATAATTCCAGAAACCTGAAAAGAATAATTAGGGGAGGCAAAAATCACTCCATCTGAATTATTCATCTTTTCAATTAATATATCTCGCTCATCATTTAAAGGACATAGATCTTCTTCTTTATCAAGACATAATTTACAACCTTTACATGTTTTTATATCATATTCACTTAACCTAATAATTTCATACTCTACATTTCCATAGGATTTTAAATTTTGCAAAAACTGTTCTACTGCATTATAGGTATGTTTCTTACGAGCACTACCAACAAATGCTGTTACTTTCATAATCTTCTCCTTTTTTGCCTAACATAAAATAATTATTCATTACCTCTCTTAAAGTTACCAGTTACTTTAGCTAATAATAGTTGGGTATCTCTCTCATTTGCTCTATTTATTTTTGATAGAAGTTTTTTTGCCTGTCTACCTTTTAATATTTTCACTTGTCTATTATTCCAATAAATAAATACTTTTCTATCTTTTGTTACTTTATAGCTAAATATTTGTTCACCTGATACATCATTATTATTCAATTTATTCACTCCAATATTTGATTATTATATCTAATAAAAAGAATATTATTTATTTAAACGTGTTGATCGATTAAAATAGGATTACCATCAGGATCTATTATAACAAAACTACCTGGTCCTTTATCATCTTCAAGTCTTTCTTGTTCAGTTTTAATTTCTTTTTCTTTTAATTTTTTATTTAACTTGCGAACATCTGTATATTCTTCTAATTCATTAGCATCTTGATCCCAACCAGGATTAAAAGTTAAGATGTTTTTATCAAACATACCTTGAAATAATCCAATTATTGTATTACCATTTTTCATTATTAAATAGTTTTGATCTATTTTACCTCCAAAAACCTCAAAACCTAATTTCTCATAAAAATTTTTAGATACTTTAAGATCTTTAACAGTAAGACTGATTGAAAAGGCACCTAGTTTCATATACTTTTCCCCCTTCTGTTATTCACTTTTCCCTCTAATTGTTATCAACTTCCTTTAAAAAATTATCTATTTCTCGAGCTATAAGATTTGAATTTTCATGGTGAATATAGTGTCCACTATCAAGCAATTTATATTTACTATTATTTACATTTGTTAAGTAATCAGACAATATTTTATCCCAGTTTGCTACAATACTATCATTACTATCTTCAGCTATAAAATAGTACATCGGCGTATTTGTAGGAACACCAGAGTTTTTTACCTTTCTTGCATTTTCCATAACAAAATTAGCTTCATTTAACATATTTTTGGTAAAAGTACTTTTATAAAACATAGCTATAAGTTCATTTTTGTCTTCTTCTGATAGTTCATCTGATTTAAGTAATGGTATATTACTTTCTAAACCTTCTCTACCCATAAATCTTGATACACCTATTCTTGATATGAAATACATAGCATATAATTGACTTTTACTCGGTAATTTAAAAGCTGAATTCAAATATACATCTGGAATAGCTGGATCAATTCCTATGATAGCTTTTACTTCATCTGGATATTTTTGAGCCCAATAAATTGCTTCTAGTCCTGACATAGAATGGGGGATAAGTACATAAGGTTCGTTTTCTCCTGAAAGTTCTAAAGCCTTTCTTGTTTCTTGTAGTACAGTATCTATATCTCTTGGACTTGAAGAAGTTTCACTCCATCCATAACCTGACTTCTCTACTACAACAATTCTGTAATCATCCGTCAATTTCATCCATAATGGTTTAAAATCAATAGTTGGACTACTGGTTCCAGACCCTGCCATAAAAACAAGTGTATGATCTCCTTCACCTTCACTATATACATGTATATCATTATTATTTACCTGAACTAATTTTCCTGGGGCAGGATATTTTTTGGCTTCACTTTTAATTTGATATGTATGGTATAAAAAGGAAAGCAATAAAAGAACTAATAATAATCCAACACCAATTAATACAACTTTAAAAAATATTTTCATTTTATCCTCCTGTAAACTACTTTTTTGAAATTGAAATGATTATATCAATATCATAATACATTTTTGTTATTATAAATTTTATATATCTTCAATGTTCCTCTTATTATACTAAGGATACTTACAATAATTACCCAGCTAGAAACTCCAGGCATCAATTGAAATGCCGGTCCTGGAGATAAGGCTCTGTTAAACATTATGATAAATATCATAGGTATTCCAATTAATAGAAATGCTGGTATTAAAAACTCTAATGCTATATTTAAAAATAAATATATTTTTGATTTGTTTTTAATTTTAGATAGCCATTTATTTAAATTTAGAAGTTGATATATTTCTTTAATTATTGTTAATAAAGCAACTATTGCTAAAAATATAAAGATATTACCTAGTGGAATAACATTTATTTCACTAATATCAATTTGTGGATTTAATAAAACATTTAAAATATTATCTACAATTTGATTATTTGAAATAATACTATAAATAAAGTGGTTCTGATTTATTAATAAAACCAAACCTGTTTGAGATTCTGGTAAAAACGCCATATTAGATGAATAATTAAAGAGAGAACCACCATGTTCTATAATCGGTTGATTAAACTTCACTCCTTTATTCCACCCCATACCATAACCTCTTTCTTTATTATTATAAGGAGTATGAAGGGCATTAAAATATTCTTTTGAAAGCAACTTTCGTCCTTTATATTCACCACTTAATTGATATAAAAGATAATTAGACATATCACTGGCTGTTGAAATTATATAACCAGAAGGTAGACTATAAGTTTTAAATTCCTCTTCTCTTTTTACTGGTATTGAAAATACAGCACCATGTCCTGAAACTACTTTAGATGCATCCTCTAATTTCAAGTAAGTATTATTCATCTCCAGTGGTTGAAGTATATTTTCTGATAAATAAGTTTCATAACTCTGACCTGATACTTTCTTAATAATAAGTCCTAAAATATTATAATTAGGATTGAAATAACTAAATTGTTCTCCAGGGTTATGACTTAACTTCATTCCATATAGATCTTTTACCCCTGCCTCAATTGAAAAACCCTCTGGCAGATCTTTAAAATACTCCTTCTCAGTAAGACCACTTCTATGATGAAGTAAATGACGAACTGTAATTATACCTTCAAATCCATTATTATCAATCTGAAAATCATATATATAATTTTGGACTGGGCTATCTAAATCAATCTCACCAGCTTCAACCAATTGCATAATGGCTAGAGCTGTAAAAGATTTACTTATAGAACCTATATAAAATGGTGTATCAATAGTAATATTGTTTTCTGATTTAGATAAAGATCCATTAAATCCACTTGAGTAAACTACTTCACCATTTTTCACAGCTGAAACTGCAAGTCCAGGTATACGATTCTTATCAATACTTAACTGAATAACCTCATCAAGTTTAGTATTTAAAGTGGCTCTATCTTCAGCATACACTTGAAATAGTGTAGTTAATAATGATATGAAAACTATTAAAATAAGAATTCTTTTCAAATAAGCCACTCCTAACCTTAAATTTTTTATGAAAACACAAATAAAATATTTGTATTAAAGTTATTTTATTCTTTATCTTATATATTTTTTACATTATCTATTTCTTCAACTAATAACCAATCATCCATATTTCCATAATCTGATTTATCGATAGTAAAAGGTTCAATTTCTTCTACCTTT
>JBEPXG010000199.1:0-3695 GCA_041642015.1 Halanaerobiales bacterium | reverse complement strand
GGTACAGGTAATGGTGTCGAGGTTGCAGGTATAGAAGAAGATACAAAACCATTTAAAACTGTTTATAGACCTGAACATCCAGATGCTAACCAAGATGGATATGTTCAGATGCCCAATATAAATATCACTTCTGAGATGGTTGATATGATAGATGCTTCCCGTTCTTATGAAGCTAATGTCACAGCCCTTAATACAACAAAAAGAATGGCTTTAAAAGCTTTAGAAATTGGTAGGGGGTAATTTATATGATGATTAATCCAATACAAAATAGATTACAGTTATTAAGTATTGATCCAACTGATGAGAATAAAAAAAATGATAAGGCTAAAAACTTTCAGTCTATATTACAAGAGAATATAAATAAAGTAAATAAACTTCAGTTAGATTCAGATCAAATTACTGAAGATTTTGCTCTTGGAAAAACAGACAACATTCATCAAGTTATGATTGCTGGTGAAAAGGCAGAAACAGCAATGAAGTTAACTCTTGCTGTTCAGAATAAAGTAGTAGATGCATATAAAGAGATTATGAGGTTACAGGTTTGATTTTTAAATATTACTTTAACACTAATTGTTGGTGTTTGGGAGAGATAAATTAGTATGTGGGAAACTATATCAGAATACATAAATAACATAAAAGAACTCTGGACTAATCTAGATGGTAAGGCTAAGATTATAATTTCTGCTGGAACAGCAGTAATCTTAATTGTATTAGGCTACCTAATTATATCCGGAGATTCAACTGTTTATACACCTCTTTATACTGATGTTGTATCAGAAGAAGCAGGTGAAATAGTTAATGCATTAGATGAAAGAAATATACCATATAAACTCACCAATAATGGTAATACTATAGAAGTACCCCAAAGTCAGGTCTATCAAGCTAGAATAGATTTAGCCGCAGATGGATTACCAAATCAGGGAGTAGTAGGTTTTGAAATCTTTGATGAAAGTCAGTTTGGTGCAACAGATTTTGAAAGAAAAATAAATTATTATAGAGCTATCGGAGGTGAACTTTCACGATCAATTCGTTTAATGAGAGGAATTGATTATGCAAAAGTTCAAATTACAGCTCCAAAAGATAGTATCTATCTGGATGAAAAAAGATCGGCCTCCGCTTCTGTTTTGATCCAGTTAGAAAGAGGTTATCAAGCAAATAGTTCTCAAATAAATTCAATTACAAACTTAGTTGCCGGTAGTGTACAGGACTTATCACCGGGTAATGTAACTGTAATTGATACTGCAGGTAACCTTTTAAGTGCTGAAGGTAGTGGAACTAATACTAATTCACAGGTCAATCAAGAGAATCTAACAATGGAAAAAAACTTTGAACAGGGTTTAGAAAATGATCTAAAGACAATGTTAACTAAAGTATTAGGACCAGACAACTTTTCAGTAAGTGTAAATGCAAAATTAAATTTTGACCAACGTGAAGTTGAAAGTAAAACATATACTCCTGTAGTAGATGATAGCGGAATTGTTAGAAGTGAAGAAGTAAGTGAACAAACCAGTGAAGTAACTAATCAGCAAGATGGAGGAGCAGCTGGTACTGAAACCAACATACCTGAATACCAGGCTGAAGGTCAAGGTACACAGACAAGCTCTGAGGAAAGTACAAACACAATAACTAATTATGAAATAAATGAAAAGATAGAAAGACATGTTTATGCAGGTGGAGATGTAGAAAGATTATCTGTATCAGTAATGGTTGATGGAATTGAAGACCAAGCATTACTGACAAATATACAAGAGTCAGTAGAGTCTGCAATTGGGGTAGATCAAGAACGTGGAGATGTAGTTACAGTCAATAGTTTCAACTTTGATAATAGCCTAGCAGAAGAAATTGCAGATGCAAAAGAAGCTCAAGAAAGTTCAGAAAGAACAAGAATGTATATTTATGGTGGCTTGATTATATTAATAATTCTAATCTTAACAGGAATCATCTTTATGGTAAAAAGATCATATAGTTCATCAACTTCTGTTCCAAGAGGACAAATGGTTGATTATCAATCAGGTGCAGAATATGAAGAAGAAACAAGTTCAGTTAATAAACCAACCTTAAGTGAAGAAGAAAAACGCAAAAAACAACTTACACAAGAACTAGAAGATGTTGTATCAGACCAGCCTGAAGATGTAGCGAAGTTACTTAAAAACTGGTTGTTAGAAGACTAAAATATTTAAAAGGTAAGGAGATAACTTATGGCCGATTTAAAAGAGTTAACCGGAAAACAAAAAGCAGCTATATTATTAATATCACTTGGTCCAGATATGTCAGCTAAAATATTTAAACATCTGGACAATGAACAGATTGAAGAACTTACCTTAGAAATAGCTAACATGCAAAAAATAGGTACTGAGTTAAAAAACAAGGTATTAAGTGAGTTTTACCACCTTTTACAGGCTAATGACTATATAAGTAGTGGTGGCATTAAGTATGCAAGAGAAATACTAACAAAGGCTGTTGGTGAAAAAGAAGCTGATAGTATTTTAAATAGATTAACTGCTAATTTACAAGTAAGACCATTTGATAATATTAGAAAAGCAGATGCAGATCAACTATTAAATTTTATACAGGGTGAACATCCCCAAACCATTGCACTAATCTTATCATATATTGAACCATCACAGGCATCACAGATTTTATCTGCTCTTACTGAAGAAGTTCAAAGTGATGTAGCAAAAAGAATAGCTTTAATGGATAGAACATCACCAGAGATAATAAAAGATGTTGAAAATGTATTAGAAAAGAAATTATCCTCAGTTATTACAAACGAATATGCTTCAGCTGGTGGTATTGACTCAATAGTAGATATCTTAAACCAGGTAGATCGTGGAACAGAGAAAAATATATTCGATCAACTGGATGAAAAAGATCCTGACTTATCAGAAGAAATCAAGAAGAAAATGTTCGTATTTGAAGATATCGTATTACTATCAGACAAAGCTGTACAGCTTGTATTACGTGAAGTTGAAACACATGATGTTGCATTAGCATTAAAGACTTCTGGTGAAGAGGTAGAAGAAGTTATCTTTAATAACATGTCCTCTAGAGCAAGTGAAATGCTTAAAGAAGATATGGAATATATGGGTCCTGTACGTATTAGAGAAGTTGAAGATGCACAGCAGAGAATTGTTAATGTAATAAGACAGTTAGAAGAAAGCGGAGAAATAGTTATAGCACGTGGAGGGGAGAGTGAGTTAGTTGTCTAAAATAATTAAAGCCTCTCAAATTATTGGCAAATATGAGTTATCAAGTGTTCATCAACAAGAAATAAAAGAAGAAAAAAGTGAGAGATATAAACCTGAAAACAGTGATAAAAACTTAGATGAAATTAAAGAAAAAGAAAAAAAAGCAGAAGATATCATAAAAAAAGCTAAAAAAGAAGCAGATCAAATTATTAAAGAAGCTCAAAAAGAAAAACAAAAAGTTGAAGAGATAAAAGAACAAGCATACCAAGAGGGATTTGAAGTTGGTAAAAAAGAAGCTTTTGAAAAACACAAAAGTGAAATTGAAGAAGTTGTTAATTTACTTTCTAAAAAAATAGATCAACTAAAAGAACAATATGAAAAAGAATTAGATGAACTTCAACCTCAGTTAATAAGTATTGCAGCAAAAATGGCTTCAAAAATAATTAATCATGAAATTCATCATACACCAGAAGTAATCAATAACATTGTTGAAGATGTATTACAGGA
>JBEPXG010000198.1:0-3725 GCA_041642015.1 Halanaerobiales bacterium | reverse complement strand
GTTTATTCCTATAATTTTAACTTCATCTCTATTTATTAAGTTTTCAGATAAGTATGAAGCAATTGCTCGACTGTCACATGGTTTAGCGACTATTGCAACATTTCTCCCTTTATAGTTTAAAAGATACTTTGCAAGTGAATTTTCAGCTTCTGGTGTAAATTCTAATCTATCTACATCTTCTACTTTTGAGATAAATATTGGGGTTATTTCATCTAAAATTAATCCTTTACCAAAACCGATTACTTTTTCAACTTTATTATTTTCTAACAGTTCTTTAGCAATTTTTCTAATCTCTTTTGTGATTTCATCATACCTTTTCACCAGCAAGCTCACCTTCTTCCTTGCTAAAACCCTGTCCATCAAAACCTTTCCAGGGCCCAACTTCTTTTACTTTTTTTACAGTCTTTTCTACAACTTGAGCAAACCTTTTACCTTCTGATGCAGAACACCAAGTAAAGTTAAGTCGGTTATCTTCAACACCTGCATACTGCAAGAGTTCATTTAACATTACAAATCTTCTTCTGGCATATAGATTACCATCTAAGTAATGGCAGTCTCCTGGATGACAGCCCGAGACTAATATTCCATCTGCACCCATGTTAAATGCTTTAATGATTAAGAAAGGATCCATTCTTCCAGTACAAGGAACTCTCATAACTCTAATATTGGGAGGATATTGAATTCTACTACTTCCTGCTAAATCTGCTGCAGCATAACTACACCAGGTACATAAAAAGGCTGCAATTTTTGGTTCGAATTCTTGAGTTTTATCCATTATCTATACCTCCCATTTCAGTTAAATTTGGTTTACGATCTGAAAAAAGTGCTGCCATTTCATCTAATAACTGTTCATTTGTAAAGCCCTGTAGTTCAACCGCATGGGAACGACAGACTGCAACACAGTTTCCACAACCTTTACATAAAACAGTATTAACCTCAGCAGTATTTCTATCATGATTGACCTCAATAGCCTTAAATGCACATACATCTTCACAGGTTCCACAGGCTGAACAAAGATTTGGATTTACAGTAGTAACCATTGCCTCAGTTAATAGATAGTCTTTTGCAAGAACTGAAGCTGCTCTACTGGCTGCTGCTTGACTCTGTGAAATTGATTCACCTAAGTTTTTAGGTCCATGAGCTAGTCCTGTTAAAAACACTCCATCTGTTGCAAAATCAACAGGTCTTAACTTAACATGTGCTTCTAAAAAGAACTTATCTTCATTTAAAGGTACCTTTAATGCTTTAGATAGTTCTTTATTTGAATCACCATTAGTAATTGCTTTTGCTAATACTACAAGGTCTGTTTCTTCAATAATTTTCGACTTTGTAATTGGCTCTGTATAACTAATTGTCATTTTACCGTTTTTTTCATTTAACTGTGGTTTATTATCAACTTCAAATCTAATAAAGTCTATACCTAATTCTCTTGCTTTTTTATATCTGTCTTCATATAGTCCATAGGTTCTTATTTCACGGTAAAATACTTTTATATCAATATTTGGATTTCTTTCTTTTATATAGATTGCATTGTTTACAGCCTGTGTACAACACAGTCTTGAACAATACTCTCTACCTTCTTCTCTAGAACCAACACATTGAATCATTGATATACTTTTAATATTTTGATCTAATTCATTGTTTTTTAAAATCTCATCTAGGTCAAGTTGCGAAATGACTTTTGAACTATCTTTAGACAAGTATTCATCAGTATCTAATTCATTTGCTCCAGTAGCTACAATTACAACTCCACCTTCTAGTTCTTTTTTATTATTATTACTTTGATTTGTGATATTAAACTGGTAATTACCGACATATCCCTTTATTTCATCTATTTTATGATTTAAATAGACATCTAAGTTAGGATGATTTAAAACTTTTTTCTTTAATTTATTGATATAGTTATCAACCGGTCTTCCATCCATAGTTAACATAACTTTATTAGCATTTCCACCTAACAAATCTTCTTTTTCTATAAGATAAGTTTGAAATCCTAAGTCTGCTAACTGTAATGCAGAAGTCATACCTGATACTCCACCACCGATAACAAAAGCATTATCTATCTTTTCTATCTTTTCCCTCTGTAGTGAATGAGCCATTCTTGCTTTTGCTGCAGCTGCTTTTACAAGATCAAAAGCTTTTTCAGTAGCTTTATCTTTTTCTTCTCTGTGAACCCAGGAATCCTGGTCACGAATATTGGTCATTACCATTAGATATGGGTTAAGACCAGCTCTTGCAACTGCTTTTTGAAATAGTGGTTGATGGGTTCTTGGAGTACAAGAAGCAACAACTATTCTATTTAAACCCTTTTCTTTAATCTGTTTTTCAATGATATTTTGACCATCTGAAGAACAAAGGTATCTTACCTCTTCTGCATGTTCAACAAAAGGTAAGTCTTTAGCTTTTTTAGTAACTTGTTCTACATCAACTACTCCAGCTATATTTGTTCCACAGTCACAGACAAATATTCCAGTTTTAGTTCTTTCATTATCAACAAATCTATATTTTTCATCTTTTGAACTTTGTTTATATTCTTTAGAATCATTTTTAGTTAACATTCCATAAGAGTCTTGTGCAGCTAAAACTGCTGAACCACTGGCTTGGATAACTGATTCTGGTATATCTTTTGGTCCTGTAATTACCCCACTAGCATAAACACCTTTTCTGCTGGTCTGTAGTGGATTTATTTCATCTACATCAGCAAATCCAAACTTGTTTACCCTAATTTTTAATCTTTTCATCATTTCACTAACTTCTTGATTGGGCTTTAAGCCAACAGCTAAAATAACTAAGTCATATTGATCAGTTATTATATTACCTTCTTCATCTAAAGATTTTATTATTATTTGGTCTGTTTTGTTATCTTTTTCAATTTCAGCAATTCTGCTTCTTTTAAAGTTTATACCTTCAGTTTCTTCTGCACTGTTATAGTATCGTTCAAAACCCTTTCCAAAAGATCTAATATCCATATAGTATAGGTCTAAATGAGCATCTTTAACATGTTCTTTTGTTATTTTAGACTGTTTGATTGAATACATACAACAAACTGAAGAACAGTAATTTGTATCTGATCTTGTATCTCTTGAACCAGCACAATGAAGAAAGGCTATTTTTTTTGCATCTTTTCCATCAGAAGGACGTACTACATGACCACCGGTTGGACCAGAAGCACTTAAATACCTTTCATACTCTAAACTAGTAATTACATTTTCATAGTTTAAATAACCGTATTCACTTACTATATTACCTTCAAAGGCATCATAACCAGCTGCGAATACTACAGATGCAACATCAAGATCGATTAATTCTTCGGTTTGATCATAATTAATTGCACCTTTATCACAGTTTTTAGAACAAAGTCCACAAACACCTTTATTGATCATCAAACAGTGTTCTGGATCAATTGCTACTACATTGGGAACTGCCTGATCTTGGTATTTATATACTGCTTTTCTAATATCTATACCTTGGTTAAACTGATCTTCAACTTTTACAGGACAGTTTTCGATACATTCTGAACAACCTGTACATAAATCAACATCTACATATCTAGGCTTTTGTTTTATTGTAGCTGTAAAGTTGCCAACTTTACCTTCTATGTTGGTTAGTTCACTATATGTAAAGGTTGTTACAAGTTCATGGTTATAGCAGTCACTGATCTTAGGAGCTAAAATACATGTTGAACAGTCATTAGTTGGAAATGTTTTATCCAACTGAGCCATCTT
>JBEPXG010000197.1:0-3732 GCA_041642015.1 Halanaerobiales bacterium | reverse complement strand
TTACAATTGCTTTCCCTAATTCAGGATTTGTATCTAAGTATAATGAAAGATAGTCATAAGCACTTTTTTCTACAATACTTCTAAGTTCACTATTACCTAATTTTGATTTAGTTTGTCCTTCAAACTGAGGATTAGGTAATTTCACATTAACAACTGCTGTTATACCTTCTCTTACATCATGTCCATTTAATCCATTAACATTTTTAGGTAAAAGATTATTCTTTTTAGCAAAGTTATTTACTGCTTTAGTTAAAGCAGATTTAAAGCCAGTTAGATGGTAACCTCCATCTATAGTATTTATATTGTTTGCATATGAAAATATTCGTTCTGAATATCCTTGATTATATTGAATTGCAAATTCAAGTTCATATTCATCTATCGATTCTTCATTGTATACTATTTCATCGTGTAATAAATCTCTTGTTTTGTTTAAATATTCTATGAATGCTTTTATACCACCATCATATTGATACTTTTCCTTTTTATTATTTCTTTCATCTTCTAAAACTAAGGTTAAATCTTTATTTAAATATGCGGACTGTTTAAATCTATGAGATAATGTTTCAAACTTAAATGTAGTTGTATCAAAGATTTCACTATCTGGTTTAAAGGTAATTATAGTACCTGTCTTTTTAGTTTTTCCTTCTTTAGAGAGATTATTAACAGGTAGTCCTTTATTATAGGTTTGGGTATATTTATTTCCTTCCCAATGGGTTTCTATTACAAGTTCTTCTGATAAGGCATTTACAACAGATACACCTACACCATGTAATCCTCCAGCTACCTTGTAACTATTGTTATTAAACTTACCACCAGCATGAAGTGTTGTTAAGACGATCTCTACAGCTGGTCTACCTGTATCTTTATGTAAATCAGCAGGTATACCTCTTCCCCAGTCTTCTACACTGACACTGTTATCTTCATGTACTGTTACTTTGATTTTTTCACCGAAGCCGGCTAAAAATTCATCGATACTGTTATCTACAACTTCCCATACTAGATGATGAAGTCCTTTAATACCGGTTGAACCAATATACATTCCAGGACGTTTTCTTACAGCTTCTAATCCTTCTAGGACTTCAATTTTGTCCGCATTATATCTATCATTGTCAAATAAATCCACTTCGATATTCACCCTTTCTTTTTCCAACAATTATAATTATAACAAAGAGTTTGTTGATTTGCCACCCTTTCTTGCAATAATATAGCTACATGGTATAATATCAAATAGGATAAAGAAAAATCAACTTAATTTTTTATATAATTTTATAATACTTTATAACTTGAATTTGAAAGGGGTTAATTATGACTGAAAAGATTTCATCAATTGCGATTGAAGAAAAAATGAAAGAAGCATATCTAAACTATTCATTAAGTGTTATCGTCTCTCGTGCTCTGCCTGATGTGAGGGATGGTTTGAAACCAGTTCATAGAAGAATACTTTATGCAGCAAAAGAACTAGGTTTGACTTTTGATAAAGATCACAAAAAATCAGCCAGAATCGTAGGTGAGGTTTTAGGTAAGTATCATCCACATGGTGATCAAGCTGTATATAATGCGATGGTAAGGATGGCTCAAGATTTTAATCAAAGATATAAGTTAATCGATGGACATGGTAACTTTGGTTCAATAGATGGTGATTCAGCTGCAGCTATGCGTTATACTGAAGCTAAACTTACTGAGATGTCTGACTTTATCTTAAAAGATCTTAAAAAAGACACAGTACCTTTTAGTGATAACTTTGATGGAAGTTTAAAAGAACCTGATATTGTTCCTTCTAGATTACCTAATATCTTAATTAATGGATCAAGTGGTATTGCAGTTGGGATGAGTACGGATATACCTCCACATAACTTAAATGAGGTTGCTGATGCAATCATTGGACTTATAAAAAATCCTGATTTAACTATAGATGAAATAATAAAAAATTACATATCTGGACCTGATTTTCCAACTGGTGGCACAATTGTGGGGAATGATGGAATTAAAGAAGCGTATAAAAAAGGTAAAGGTAAGTTAAATATTAGAGGTAAGACAAAAGAAGAAAAAGTTGGTAGACATAAACAGATTGTTATATATGAAATTCCTTATCAAGTAAATAAATCTAAATTAATTGAAGAAATTGCAAAATATATAAACAAGGGTAAATTAGAAGAAATAAGGGATTTAAGAGATGAAACAGATAAAGAGGGTTTACGTATTGTTATTGAATTAAAACAGGGTGCAGACACTAATATAGTCCTTAACAGACTATATAAGTACACCTCTTTACAAAACAGTTATAGAATTAACCTTTTAGCCCTAATAGATAATAAACCTGAAGTAATGAATCTTGTTAAAATGCTTAAATACTTTATTAGATTTAGAAGAAAAGTGATTACAAAAAGATCTCAATATGAGTTAGAACAACTACAGTCTAGATTACATCTACTTGAAGGTTTAATGAAGGCAATTGATAAGTTAGACTTAGTTATTTCAATAATTAGAAACTCTGAATCTGCACAAAAAGCTCATGAAGAATTAGTGGACAAACTTAAAATATCTGATGAACAGGCACAAGCTATCTTAAATATGCAGTTAAGAAGATTAGTAGGAATGGAAATTGAAAAATTAGAAACTGAAGTTAGTAAATTAAAAGATGAAATTAAAGAACTACAAAAGATTTTAGGTAGTCAAAAACATCTTGATAATGTAATTATTGAAGAAACTAAAGAAGTTAAAGAAAAATTTGGTGACAAAAGAAGAACAGATATTTTAAGTGATGAGAAAAAAGCAGTAATTACAAAACAGGATTTAATTGAAGAAAAAGAAGCTGTTGTCTCCTATTCACTTCGTCAAAATATTAAAAGAAACTCTGATATGAGTAATATGAGAGCTTCTAAAAATGACTATATCTTAGAATACATGAAAGGAAGTTCTTACGATAAACTACTATTTTTCTCTGAAAGTGGACAGGTATATAATCTCTCTATTCATGATATTGAGGAACATCATGGTCTATCCACTGGTGAACCACTAAATAAGTATTTAAAAATACCAATGAATGAAAAAATTGTTAAAGTAATTTGTTTAAATGAGAACTTACAAGAAAAATATATAGATATTTTAACCCAAAATGGTAAGGTTAAAAGAACTCTTGGTAATGAATATGAATCAAATTACTCTTCTATTAATGCAATTAAACTTGAAGATGGTGATAAAGTAATTGATGTAATAGAAAGTGCTGGTGGGAATGATCTAATTATTGGAACTGACAATGGTAAAACAATTAGATTTGAAGAGGATTCTGTAAGTAGTACTGGTAGATACACAATGGGTAGTTCAGGAATAAAGCTGGACGATAACAAAGCAATATTTATGGATAAAGTTAATGACTATGATTATCTTGTATCAATTTCTGAGGATGGCAAAGTAAACAAGATATCAGTTAAAAACTTCCAAAATCAAAATAGGAATGGTAAAGGTAGAAACACTTCTAAATCGGGAGATTATAGTATGCATTCTATGGTCCTTGCTAAAGGTGATGACGATATCTTGATTATTACTGAAGAAAATAAGATGATTGAGCTAAATGTAGCTGATATATCAGCTACACAACTTCCTGGATATATGTATAAAATCAAAAAACTTTCAAAACAAGATAAATTAAAAAATGTATACAGATTACCAAAAGTTGATATTGAAGATAAAAATGAGGAATAATTAAATGTGACACTGTTAGCAAAAAATTTA
>JBEPXG010000196.1:0-3740 GCA_041642015.1 Halanaerobiales bacterium | reverse complement strand
TAAAAATCATGGAAAGCTTAACCGATGAAGGCAAATCAATTATATTTATTACTCATAAATTAAAAGAGGTAAAAGCTATAGCAGATAGAGTAACTGTTATTAGAAGTGGTAAAGTTATTGATACAATTGATACAGATTCTGCTACAACCAATGAACTGGCTAATATGATGGTTGGTAGAGAAGTTATTCTTGAAGTTGAAAAAGGTAAAGCTAATCCTGGTGATACAGTATTAGAAGTTGAAGACTTATATGCTAAAAATAACAGGGATCTTATGGCCTTAAATGGTGCAACATTCTCTGTTAAAGAGGGTGAAATATTAGGAATAGCTGGGGTTGATGGTAATGGACAAACTGAGTTATCGGAAGTTCTTACCGGATTAAGAAAAAAAGAAAAAGGTACTATTAAATTTAAAGGACGTGAAATAAAATCTGCCCAAACTAAGAGATTATTTGAAGAAGGTATTTCACATATTCCTGAAGATAGACAAAGACGTGGTCTTGTTATGGACTTTAAGCTCTATGAAAACTTAATATTAGGTAGACACCATAAAAAACCTTATGTAAAAGGATGGAGTTTAGATAACAAAAAAATTAAAGAAGAAGCTAGACGATTAATAAAAGAATTCGATGTTAGAACACCTTCAGAAAACGTTGAAGCAAAATCACTTTCAGGTGGTAACCAACAGAAATTAATTGTAGCTCGTGAGTTTGATAGACAACCAGATCTTTTAGTTGCTTCACAACCTACAAGAGGTATTGATGTTGGAGCTATTGAATATATTCATAATAAATTGGTAGAACAAAGAGATAATGGAAAAGCTATTTTACTTATTTCACTTGAACTAGATGAAATCTTAGCATTAAGTGATAGAATAGCTGTAATTTATGAAGGTAAAATAGTAGATATATTAGATAGAGAAGATGCAACTGAAGAAAAACTCGGTCTTATGATGGCCGGAGCTGAAAGTGAAGAGCTGGAAGGAGGAAATGAAGTTGGTTGATAAAAATATATCAGAAGAAAGAGCAAAGTACTTTCAAGCACAGAACCTTATGGACTATTTAGTTCCAGTTCTTTCTGTAATTGCTGGATTAATAGTTGGAGCAATATTTATGTTAATAATTGGATCAGATCCTATTGAAGCATATAAAGTGTTATGGTCAGCTTCATTTGGTTCAGTACGTGGTTTTGGTGAAATGCTTGTTAATACTATACCATTGATTTTCACTGGTATGGCTGTTGCTTTTGCATTTAGAGTTGGACTATTTAACATTGGTGGTGATGGACAGTTTCTTGTTTCTTATATGGCAGCTGCCTATATTGGATTCATTTTCCAACTACCAATGATAATTCATTTACCCTTAGCATTGCTTGCCGGTATTTTAGCTGGTGGACTATGGGGTGGATTTGCAGGTTACTTAAAAGCTAAATTAGGAATTCATGAGGTTATTACAACAATTATGATGAACTATATAGCATTATACTTAGTAGGATATTTAGCATCTGGACCTTTAAAAGCTGATGGTCCCTTACCAGCTACACCCAAAATATTTGATACTGCTAAATTACCAAGATTTTTACCTACTATGAGAATACACTATGGAATATTTATTGCTTTAGCTGTTGCTTTTGTAATATATTATATTCTTTGGAAAACAAGTTTTGGTTATGAAATTAGAGCAACAGGACAAAATCCTGATGCTGCTGAATTTGGTGGTATAAGTGTAGCAAAAAACATGTTATTAGCTATGTTTATTAGTGGTGCATTAGCAGGTTTAGCTGGTACATCTCAAGCTTTAGGTTTAGAGTATAGAGCATATCAACCGTTTGGATTTATAGGATACGGTTTTACAGGAATTGCTGTTGCCCTTGTTGGTAAAAACCATCCGTTTGGAGTTGTATTAGGTGCATTTTTATTTGGTATTTTATCCAGAGGAGCTATGATGATGCAGAGTATGGTTGGTGTTCCAAAAGAAGTTGTAGAGATTATCCAAGCAATTATAATTATGTTCGTTGCTTCTGAATATATATTTAAGTATATATCTAGAAAAATGAGAGAAAGAAAAGGGGGGTTAGTAGATGCTAACTAATTTAGCCGCTTTACTAAGTACTACATTACGAATGGCAACTCCCTTGATATTAGCTGCTCTGGGAGGTATGTTTTCTGAACGTTCTGGTGTAATCAATATAGCATTAGAAGGTATTATGTTAATTGGTGCATTTACAGCAATGGTAGGTTCCTACTTTTTCGGTAACCCCTGGATAGGAGTACTAGGAGCTTTAATTGTTGGTGTATTAATTTCACTTGCTCATGCCTTAGTATCTATATCTTTTAGAGCTAATCAGGTTGTAAGTGGTACTGCAATTAATATCTTTGCAACTGGTATTACTGGATTTTTACTTAGATTAGTTTTTGGTGATGCTGGTCAATCACCAAGTGTACAAGATGTAGGAACATGGTCAATACCAATTATTAAAGATATTCCTTTCTTAGGAAGAGTTATTGGTGAACAAATACCATTTGTATATATTGCATTAATACTTGTTGTAGTTTCATACTGGGTATTATTTAAGACACCATTTGGTCTAAGAATTAGATCTGTTGGTGAACATCCAGCTGCTGCAGATAGTGTTGGTATTAATGTTAAAATGATGAGATATATAGCTGTTATGATGAGTGGATTTTTAGGTGGTTTAGCTGGTGCAAGTCTATCAGTTGGACTATTAGACTTATTTGTTAAAAACATGTCTTCTGGCCGTGGTTTTATTGCTCTAGCAGCAATGATCTTTGGTAAGTGGACTCCACAAGGTGCATTATTAGCTGCCTTATTATTCGGTTTTGCAGATGCACTACAGATGTTAGCACAAACACTAGGTTTAACATTTGTTCCAAGACAGTTTTTACTAATGGCTCCATATATTTTAACAATATTAGCATTAGCTGGTGTAATTGGTCGTTCTACACCTCCTGCTGCTGATGGAGAGCCATATATCAAAGAAGAAGTATAATAAGCTAAAAATGTTATTAGGGGGCTTTAAAGCCCCCTTTTATAAGATTATATATTAAAAGGAGGCATATCCGTTAATGAGTGTAGGAACTAGATTAAAAAAAGCTAGAAAAAAACTTGGACTCTCTATTGATGATATAAGGGATAAATCTAAAATTAAGAAAAATTATCTTGTAGCTATTGAAAATGATAACTATGAAAATTTACCAGGAGAAGTATATACCAAAGTATATATACGCGGGTATGCAAAAATAGTAGGACTTGATCCTCAAACGATTTTATCTGAATATGAAAATGAAAAGAAAAAAAATAACAATGAAATAAATGAAGATAATATTAATAATGAAAGTAATAAAAAAAGAAAAGATGAAAAGTCTACAAAAGCAGATAGAATATTAAAAGGAATTATTGGTGTTATTTTGATTTTGATTATTGTCTTGTTAAGTTATAATATATTTTTTAGGCCAGATCAAAACCAAAATGATACTACAATAAATAATCAAAATACTGAAGTTGTTGAACAGGAAACTTCAAATAATATAAATAATACTGAAGAACAAACTAATCTAAATCAAGAAGAAAACAGTGATAGCGTAAATAATGAAGATAATGCAAATACAACAGAAAATACAGATCAAAATGAAGTAGAAAATAATGATAATGAACAATCACAACCTATTATTAAAGATACATCTAAAGAATTTAAAATAATAGCCAATGATAAAAGTTGGCTT
>JBEPXG010000195.1:0-3755 GCA_041642015.1 Halanaerobiales bacterium | reverse complement strand
GTCTGAGGATTAACCACAGGTGATATTGTTTTAATAATACCTTCATAACTATTATTGTTTGTTTTTATAGTTACTTTATCACCTTTTTTAACATATGGTCTTAATTCAGGAGTAATACTTGTCTCTACATTTAAAGTATTTGTTATTGCTAATCTAATAACAGGTGTACCTGGTCCAACCATTTCATTTTCTTCTGTATTAATCGAAGCAATTTGTGCATTTACAGGACTTGCTATATCAGCTTTTGAAAGTTGAAGTTCAACTTGTTCTAAACCTGCTTCAGCCTGTTTAACATTAGCTTGAGTTGCTTTAATCTGATCTTCATCCGCACCTTTTTTAACTTTATCTAAATTAGCTTTTGCTATTTTTACATTTACTTCAGATATATCTACTTGACTTTCTGTAGACTGTAGTTGTTGTCTTAACTGTGTAGGATTATTATATGTCTCTTGTGCTATTTCATACATCTGTTTAGATGAATTTAAAGATATCTCTGCTTGTTGTTTAGCTGTTTGGGCACTTTCTATAGATAACTTTGCATTTTCTACCTGTAACTGTGCATTATCATAAGAAGCTTGTGCATTATCTAACTGCATCTTTGCTCCTTCTAATTCTTTCTCACTTATAACATTATCTTCAAATAGTTTTTGCATTCTTTCATAATCATTTTTGGCTTGATTTAAATTAAGCTCAGCTTGTCTAACTCCAACTTCTGCTTGTTCAAGAGCTTTCTTTGCTTGATTAATTCTATCTTCTGCAGACTGTAGTTGTTTTTGAGCATTTTTATACTGCATCTCTGAATTTATTAACTGTTGTTTCAATGTAGTCTTATCTTCAAAGATCTCTTTTACTAACTCTAATCCTTCTTTAGCACTTTCTAAAGATAATTTAGCCTGTTCATAGTTTGCTTCTGCAGTTCTAATATCTTCTTCAGAAGCACCTTTTTCTATCTGTCTTAAGTTAGCTTGCGCTGCTTCTAAAGCTGCTTCAGACTGTTTTTTTTGTATTAATAGTTGGCTTTTATCAAATGATAGCAGTCTATCACCTGTTTTAACTTCGTCCCCAACTGAAACATATATTTCATTTACAACACCATTTATCTCAGCAGGTAAATCAATAATTTTTTCAGGAGCTACCTTACCTGAAAGAAGTTCTGAAATTGTAATGTTTTCTCTCATTGACTGTGTTGTTCTTACAGGTGTTTGGGCTGAAGCTATGATACTAAAAGATAGTATAAAGATTAAGGTGATATATAATATTTTATTTACTTTCATTGTTAACCACTTCCTCAAAATATTTATTTAATGTACCTGTCTGGTACAATAGATTATATTTACTCATTAAATATTGATAATAAGTTTGATTTTTACTTATTTGAATCTGATTTAGGTTGGTTTCTGCTCTTAGAACCTCACGACTGGTTCCAACCCCATTTTCAAATCTTCTTTGTGCCTGATCTAAATTTTCAAGAGCTTGTTTTTCATTTTGATTAGCTATTTCTAGACTTTCTCTATTCTCATCTATCTTATATAATGCTGCCATAATTTCAGTTTCAATATTATTTTTCAACTGTTTTTCATTATTATCTATCTTACTTTGTTCAATATCTATCTTATCTTGTTTTAACTTTGATTTATTTCCATCATAAAGTGAAACAGAACCACTTAATGTTACTGAAAAGTCTCCATCAGTAAAATCAATTGAATCTCCTTGAGAGCTATAGTTACCCTGTAATACAAAAGAAGGTTTATATAATGTATCTTCCAACTTTTTATTAAACTCCTGCATCTCTTTATTTAAAGAAAGGCTTAATACTTCAAACCTATTATTATATGCTTTATCTAGTTGTGTATCTAAATTTTCTTCTATATCGATACTTTGCGGTTCTTGTAATGTAAAATCTGTATCTTCTAGCTCTAAAAGATCAGCAAATCTCTTTTTTGCAACCTTAAGTTCATTTTCTGCTGTTATGATCGACTGTCTAGTTTTATTAAGTTCAATTTGAACCTCATTTACATCACTTTGAATAACTAAACCGGCTTCATAGTTTTTCTGTACAGTTTCTAAATGACTTTTTACCAATTCTAAAGAACTTTTCTGGATTGATAAAATACTTTCTTTGATTAAAACATTAAAATATGACTGTACAACAGCATTTAAGTTTTGATTTAGTGACTGTTCATACTTTAGTTCATTTAATCTTACAGAACGTTTACTTAACTCAATACTATTTTTTACTTTACCACCTAAGTATAGTGGCTTACTAATCGATAAACTTGTACTGTAGTTATCTTTTGATAGATCAATAGTTTCTATCGGTTTCATAGTTCCTTGGTATTCTCCTGGTTCATCACCTGGAAATAAATTGAATTCATATAAGATTGGTTGTTTTGGTGCTTCTCCTAATCTTGTATAAGATGACTGCAAATTAATATCAAAAGCTTTACCTTTTTTAGCTAACTTTAAGTCAATTTCAGAACTTTGAATGTCTTTTTTTGCATTTTCAAGCTGTGAACTGTTTTCTATAAATGTATCAACAGCTTGATTTAAGTTTAATTCTTCAGCAGAAATATTAAAAGATACTACTGTTATCATTAGTAATGTAACTAATACTATATATATTTTTTTGTTATACATCTTCTTTCCCCCCACTTAATCCATGCATAATGAAATTATAGATCTTATCTGCTTTGATATCTGCATCACCTGATAGTGTACATACAAAATTTTGATGTGCACTATTAGCGGTATTGATAATCATCAAAGCTAATTCTTCACTGTTTGCTTTTATAAAATCACCATTTTTAATTCCTTTTTTAATTGCTTGTTCTAAAACTTCTATTATTTGAGCATGCCATTTTTCCATGTAATGTCTAAATTCTTTGTTTATAATCACATCACTATTATTTACTATCATCATTGCAAGGTCATTATTATCTTCTACAAATTTTATTCTATCTTTGATATATTTATATATTATTTCTGATGGATCATCCTTGCTTTCTTCAAGAGACTTAACCTTTTCAAAGTATACTTTCCCTTTTTCTTTGATAATAGATAAAAACAAATCTTCTTTACTATCAAAATGCCAGTAGATTGTTCCTTTGCCTACCTTAGCACTTTTAGCTATCTTTGATATTGATGTTTCACTAAATCCATTTTCACCAAATAGTTTAATGGCCTGGTCCATAATTTTAGTTCTTGTATCTTCCTTCATTTAATCAACTCCATTTCACTCGACCGACCGTTCAGTATAGTACTAATATTACCAAATATATTGATGGTTGTCAATCGAATTTTATAGTTAATATTAAACAATATTTAGATGATTTATTGAATGTTTTTTACAACAGAAGTTTAGTTAATCTAAAAGTTATTTATTATATATAATCTACTTTATCTTAAATTAAGTTTATCAAGTTATCATTTCTTATAAATCAGTCAAAATCATTATTAAACATAGAACTAACTATCTATCTTTTAATAGTACTTTAGTATGAGAAACAAAAAAAGACAGGGTTTTATACCTGTCTTTAAAATCTTTTATATTATATTTTATGTTTTATTAATTCAATCTTAACTCTTGTGGAGTTGTTAAGTTTCTTTCTAGTGCTTTTTCTCTTAATTTCAAATAAAGTTCACCATTTGTTGAATCATAATATGGTTGAACAAAAAAGATTCCAATTCCAAAAAGTAGAGATCCTAGTAAAAACCAACCTAAAAAAGATAAATCTAAGATAAAGATATCCATCTTT
>JBEPXG010000194.1:0-3823 GCA_041642015.1 Halanaerobiales bacterium | reverse complement strand
ATATAGTTAAAACAATAAAAAAATTAATCGTTGATAAAGGTATTAAACCTAATCAAATAGGAATAATATTAAAGAGTCAGTTAACATATTATGAAATATTAAAGGAATACTTAAACGAATATAAGATACCATTTAGTTCAACAAACAGTATAACATTTAAACAAACCGGACTATGGATTCTATTAAACAAGATATTTTCAATAGTAAATAATAATTTTGATAGAAAAAGTGTTTTAAACTTTTTAAAATCAAATCTTGTAAATACAAGTTATGATAAAAATGAATTAGATAGAATTCAATTTAAACTTTGGGATGATGGTATTATCTGGGGAAGAGACTTTTCATATCTTTTAAAAAATAAAGAAAATGAATACCCAAAAGAATTTAAAGAAGATATAAAAAAGATAATTGAATTTCATAACAATATTAAAAAAACAAATACATTCAAAAAATTTAACACCATATTAATAGACTTACTAGAGAGTTTCCAGACAGTGGAATCTATTGTTGAACTTGAAGATGAAGATCTAGTAATAGATAACCTTAAAGCATATGATCTTTTAACAAATAAATTAAAAGAGTATGAAACTGTAATAGATAAAAACATTAATTTTGAAGACTTTTTATACTATTTCAAAAAAATCTTTAGACAGGAACTTATCAATAAAACCAAAGAAAATCATCTTGAAAATATAAAAGTACTTACACCATCACAAGCTCGTAAAAAAAGCTTTGACTATATCTTTATTGTCGGACTATTAGAAGGAGAGTTCCCTTCTGCAGCACAAAATAAATGGTTAGTAAAAGATAAAGAAAGAAAAATATTATCTAATATGGGTATAGATCTTAAGTCTAAAAAAGACTATTTAATATTAGAAAGCTATCTTTTCTATAAAACAATTCTAAATACAAAACAAAAAATGTATATAACTTATCCTACACTAGGTGATGGTGAACAAGGGAAAATAGTATCTTCCTTTGTTCAGGAAATATATAATATTTTTGAAGAAAGTTCTGTAAACAAGATAGAAGTAAATAGTTATAATCTGGAAGCTAAAAGTCTAGACGAAATTTACAGTTTAAAAGAACTAAAAAGATATGTAACAAAAACTATAGATGAAAATATTTTAAGTAACTTAATAACTGGCTTTAAGATTGAAAGCAAAAGAAATTCAAATATATTTAATAACACATTAGGATTATTAGATGATCCAGATGTTTTAGAAGAAATCAAAAACCATTTTAATTCATATTACAGTTACAGTGCAAGTACATTAGAGACATATGTACAGTGTCCATTTAAATTCTTTATAGAAAAATTATTAAAACTAGAGGAGATAAAAGAACCCGAAGATAGATTACAACCAATTCAAATCGGTGATCTTTACCATAGGATACTGTTTAAATACTTTAAAGAGTATTTTCCAGGCGATTGGTCTAATAACATAGATGAATACTTGCTTGGACTTAAAAAGGCTGCTAAAAAGGTATTTGAAAGCTTTGATGATAAAAAAACTCTATCAAAAGGAGTTTGGAGTATATATAAAAAAGAAGTTAAAAATAATCTTAAACTATTAATAGAAAGTGAATATAATGCAGAATTTAAAACAGTTCCCTTTGAACTAGAGTTTGGATTTGGAATTCCAGCAGAATACCAGGATAATGATCACAATATAAGTGATCCAATTAGTATTGATCTAATCAATGAAACAATTAGGCTAAAAGGAAAGATAGACCGGATTGATAAAAGGAAAAATAATAATGATTTAATAATCTATGACTATAAGTTATCAAATAATAAACGGAGGACTAAAGACTTCTTTGAATACAATGAACTACAGATACCACTCTATATCTTAGCCTTAAAAGAGATTAAAAAGGATAAAACCTTAATGGGTGGAGCATATTATTCCATTCTGAACTTAGAAAAAAAAGGTGTTTGGAAAAAAGAGTTTGTAGATTATTCACCAAATACAAACCGATCCAGTACTGTAATGGATGAAGATACCTGGGAAGATTTTTTTGATAATTTAAAAGAAAAAATAGAAGAAGTATTAAATAAAATAAGGACAGGGAACTATGTAATTGAACCAAAAGACTGTGAGTACTGTGATTCTAGTAGTATATGTAGATATAATAAAGCAATGGTAGGTGATCTAGATGTCTAGTTTTAACTATACTGATGAACAAAGACAAGCTATTATGGATTTAGAAAATGATATCATATTAGGGGCAGGTGCTGGTTCAGGTAAAACCAGAGTTTTAGTAAGCCGCTTTATTAATCTCCTTAAACAAAAAAAGGCACAGGTTGATCAAATTATGGCCTTAACTTTTACTAAAAAAGCTGCAGCTGAGATGCAGGAGCGAATAAGAAAAGAAATTATAAAAGAGGAAGAAAGTTCAACAGACTTTGATGAAAAGAATTACTGGCATGAACAAAAAATTAATTTAAACAAATCAATGATATCAACCTTTCACTCTTTTGCAGCAAATGTCTTAAGACAGTATCCCGTAATATCTAATCTAGATCCTGAGTTTCAAGTCCTAGAAGAAAATGAAGCCAGTGAACTACTAGATGAAACAGTTAATGAAGTTATTGAAAAAGGTTTAGAGGAAGAAAAAGATAATATTATGAGATTGTTTGATACATATAATCTCTATACACTGTCAGATAAACTAAAATCAATATTTTTTGAAATGAGAAAAGATAATTTAGATGTTGATAGATTAGTTGATAAGACCCTACAATCCTTAGAAAATGATAGAAAAAATAGAGAAGAGATTAAGTTTAAATTAATCAGATTAATTGAAGATTTAATTACAACTTTTGATAATGAAGGTGCTGGTGGAAAAACAAAGATAAAAATGGAAAATTTAAAGTCCAGCTGGCCGAAGTTAAAAGAAATGATCAGAACTACTACAGATGTTGAAGAAAGTAGTTTTACTGAAATAATTAATATAAAAGATATTATTAAAAGTAGATTAGCTAAAAATCTAAATGATCAAGCAAATGAAGTAAAAGATCTTTTAAAAAGTGATGAGTTTAAATCATACTTTATTATCGAAAGAGCAGAAAAGATTATAAAACCTTTAACTGAAGTAATTGAAGAGATCGAAAAACTATATAACTTTAAAAAAGAAAAATCAAGTTTCTTAGATTTCTTTGATCTACAGGATAGATTAATTAAGATCTTAAAGTCTAACCCTGAATTAATTAAAAACATAAATGAACAGTATAAATATATTATGGTTGATGAATTTCAAGACAATAATCCGGTCCAGGAAGAAATAATATACTTGTTAGGCCAAAGTTCTGAGATTAATATCTTTTTAGTTGGTGACCCTAAACAATCTATCTATAGGTTTAGAGGGGCAGATGTAAGGGTATTTAATAGACAAAAAGAGGAGATTGAAAAAAGGAATGGAGAAGTATATAAATTAACTAAAAACTTTAGAAGTAGACCTTCAATATTAAATTTTGTTAACTTTCTTTTTGAACAGATCTTAGAAAATGACCCTGAAATAGAGTATCAGGATTTAACCTCATTTAGAACTGAAAATGAAAATGATATTGAATTAAATGGTACTTTTGGTGGGTTGGCTGCTTATACTTATCCACAGTTGCTTGCTCCTACTAAACAAGAAAGAGAAATATCTTTTAATTTTTTTAAAAGATAAATCTTAATACCTAATTATATGAATTAGATACTTTATTTTTTAATTTACTTAATAAACACATTTCAAACAAGTATTTTTGTCAAATTTAGAATATTATTTATTTTTCCTATCAATCTTCTCAATTCTATAAAAATGATATATTTTT
>JBEPXG010000193.1:0-3829 GCA_041642015.1 Halanaerobiales bacterium | reverse complement strand
CCATATGTTTTAACATTAATATTAACACCAGGTTCAGTCTCTAAAAACAAAATACCACTCCTTGAATAAAATTCTTGCTAATATTTGTAAACTTTATTCATAACTCAGTGCATCAACTGGATCTAATTTTGAAGCTCTATAAGCAGGATAGATTCCAAAGAACATTCCTACTGCTAATGAAAAAGAAAATGCTAATAATACAATTGGTAAAGACATAATAAAAGGCCAACCACCTGCTTGAGCGATAAAATATGCTGCAGTAGCTCCTAATATGATACCAATTATACCTCCAATACTGCTTAAAGTTAATGATTCTATAATAAACTGAAATAATATATCTTTCTTTTTAGCACCTAAAGCTTTTCTTATCCCAATCTCTCTTGTTCTTTCAGTTACCGAAACCAACATAATATTCATAATTCCAATTCCACCAACAAGTAATGAAATTCCTGCAATACCAATTAACATTAGTTTCATACTATTAGTTACATTACTGATTGTATCCAATAATTGGTCTTGACTAAATATATTATAACTTTCATCTTCAGAAATATAACTATCTAATAGATATTCTATTTCTTTTAATGCCAGACTTGCAGTTTCACTTGATTTAGCCTGAGCAACAAAGTTACTTACATAGTTACTATTGCTTATTTTATTCATAAAGGTAGTAATTGGTATATATGCCTGATTATTTAAATTACCAGTCATACCCCTACCTTTATCTTCCATTACTCCAATAACTTTAAAAATATGAGTCTGATTACTAATATTAATTTTTATATTTTGACCAATTGGATTTGAATCAGGATATAGTTCTGTTACAATTTCTGAACCTAAAACGATAACACCAGTACTGTTTTCTACATCATAATCCGATAAAAACATACCTGAATCTGGATAATACTTATTTATTACCTGATAATCTTCTTCGGTACCAACTAAACTAGCTTGTAAGTTATTATTTCCATTTATAAATAATCCTCCCCTACTTCCAGTAGGAACTACTCGATTTACATTCGGACTATTCTTTTCTATTTCTTCACCTAATTCTAGAGTAAATATATCTGCTGATGATCTACTAATACTACCTCCATATCCTCTAGTATATCCAGGACTTATATTAATTAAATTGGATCCTAGATCAGATATTTGAGATGTTATTTGTTCCTGAGATCCAGATGCAATAGATACAACTGCTATTACTGCTAATACGCCTATAATTATACCTAACATAGATAATAATGTTCTTAATTTATTAGCATAAAGACTAGAGATTGCTATCTTAATAGTTTCAAATATCATGCTACCACATCCTTAACAATATGGCCATCCACTATATTAATTGTTCTTTCAGCATAGGCAGCTATATTATTCTCATGTGTTACTAATATTATTGTATGTCCCTGATCATTTAGTTTTTGGAATAAATCCATAATCTCTTCTCCAGTTTTGGTGTCAAGATTACCGGTCGGTTCATCTGCAAGAATAAGGGATGGATTGTTAGCTAAAGCTCTTGCTACTGCTACTCTTTGCTTTTGTCCACCTGATATTTCATTAGGATAATGATCCATTCTATGACCAAGACCTACTTTTATTAAAAGATCTTTTGCTCTTTTAATTCTCTCTTTTTTACTTACCCCTTTATATATTAAAGGTACTTCAACATTATGCAGGACAGATGTTTTATTTAATAAGTTAAACTGTTGAAAAACAAATCCAACCTCTTTATTTCTTATTTCTGCAAGCTTTTTTTCGCTTGCTTTTGAAACATCCTGATTGTTTAGACTATAGTAACCTGAAGTGGCTTTATCTAAACATCCTATAATATGCATTAAGGTTGATTTACCAGATCCAGATGGACCCATAATTGCCACCATTTCACCTTTATTTATTTCAAATGAAACTCCTTTAAGTGCTTTAACTTCTATTTTACCATTCTTATATATTTTTGTAAGATCTTCTACCTTTATCATTTAGTTACCACCACCTGGTGCTCTCATTCCACTTCCAGGACCACCAAAGCCCTGTGGAATATCATTATTCATTGCAGCTGTATTAGAAATTATTTTATCTCCCGGATTTAACCCTGAAAGAATAACAACTCTAATTCCATCTGTTAAACCAGTTTTTATCTCAACTAAGCTAGTATTTTCTCCTTCAACCTTTTGTACATATTTTTTCCCTTCACGATCAATTACTGCTGTAACAGGTATTATTATTTCATCTTGAATTTGATCAACAATAATATCCATGTCAGCAGATAATCCTGGTTTAAAAGAATCTTTCACTCCATCAATTAACACAGTAATAGGGATAGTTACAACCCCACTTGTGCTTTCTGCTTTAGAACTAATTTCAGTAAGTTCACCAGATAGTTGTTCTTTTGGTAATGCCTCCATTGTAATTTCTACTTTTTGACCAATTTTTAATTTTGAAAGTTCGCTTTCATCAATATTTGCCTTAACTTCATATTGGGTATTATCAATTAGTACAGCTACTTCCTGACCACTTTTTAAAAAGTCGCCTTCTTGAACTAATAGATCAGTTATAACACCAGAATATGGAGCTTTTAATCTAGTATCTTCATAGTTATCTTTAGCAATATCATAATTTAACTTTGCTTCTTGTATAGCATTTTTAGAACCATTAATTTGAGCTGTTTTATAGCTATTTTCAGCCTTTAAATACTCTAATTCAGCACGATTATTTTTAAGTTCAATCAAAACATCATCTTCATTAACAAATTGTCCTTCTTCAACTTTTACAGATGATACTGTACCATCTGTTGAAAAAGTTAAATTTTGTTCTTCAATTGGATATATGTTACCACTTACTGCTATTGTATTTTTCATACTACCTTTACTTACTTCAATTGTATTATTTTCTGTTATCTGTATACCTTGATTTGTATTTTTATCTTGAGCATTTAATCTTAAATAACCGAAATAACCAGCTGCTGCTAATACTGCAACTATTATTATAATTAAGACTTTCTTTTTCATTATCTATTTACCTCCTCTATAATTTCAGCAGGCTGAGAAAAAATTAAAAGATCTAATTTATTTAATAGCAAACTATCATTTGAACTTTTTAAATTAATTAAAGCAGTTTCTTTATTTAACATATTTTCAGTTAAAATTCTTTTTTCAACTGCACCGGCTTCATATTGTCTTTTAACTATCTGAACATTATCAGAGACTTTATTATAGTTTAACTCTTTACGTAAAACATCTAGTTTAGATAGTTCAATTTGATCTATAATTTGTTCTAAACTGTTTTCTGTTTCATTATATAGTTGTTCTAATGAGATTTCATTATTTTTGATTTCTTGTTTTTTGTTTTCTTCTTTAAGCTCTTGCACACCGCTATCAAAGAGATTAAAGCTTACATTTAATGATGCTTGAAAATCAGTTTCACTGTTGTATTGGCCATTTAAACTAACTTGGGGGTTGTCCTCTTTTTCTAACCAATTCAACTCATTTTTTAATAGTTCATTCCTGTTTATAATCACAGCAAACTGACTACTTGTCTGAACAGCATTTTCTATTAACAGTTCTTTATCTAAATCATCTATTGATAAATCATTAGTAAGTTGTTGTAATCTATTTATTACAAAATTGTTTTCATCAAGAATAATATTAATATCTTTTGAAATATTTATACTGTTTAATAACGATCTCTTTAGCTGAGAATAATTTTGATCTATCTCTTTTAGATTATATTCAGCATCTTTTAATCTTACTTCTTTTTCTAATAGTTCTTGTTGTCCTGCTTCATTTATTTCAACCTGTTTTTTTACTTCATTAAAATTATCTTGTGCTAACTC
>JBEPXG010000192.1:0-3847 GCA_041642015.1 Halanaerobiales bacterium | reverse complement strand
TACTATTTTTTAATACCAATAATTGGTGCAATCATTGGCTATTTTACAAACTATATTGCAGTAAAAATGTTATTTAGACCATTATTACCAATAAATATACCAATTTTAAATATATCAATACAAGGATTATTACCATCTAGAAGAGATGAACTAGCAGTAAGTATTGCTGAATCTATAGAAAGTAACCTACTTTCCATTGATTCAATAATTGAAGAATTTGATAAAGAGCTTATTAAAGAAGAATTAAATATTATTATAAAAGAAACTATTGAAAAAAAGATAAATGATAACTTTAAATATGTAATGCCTAAGATGCTTAAAGATGTAAGCCGTGAGATATTAACTGATATTGTACAGGAAGAAATAGATAATAACTTTGACAGTTGGATGGACAATATTGCTAATAAGATAAAAGATGAAGTAGATTTAAAAGAAATGATTGAAGAAAAGATAAAATCATTTCCTTTAATAAAAGTTGAAGAGATTGTTTTAGAAATAGCTGATCGTGAATTAAAGCATATTGAATATTTAGGAGGAATAATAGGTTTTGTTATTGGATTAGGACAGCTACTTTTAGTATACTTAATCTAATTTTAAATATTGGAACTAATAATCAATCAAATCCTTGACAATAATCTATTAAATTAATATAATTAAATAAAATATTATACTTTAAAAGCTATGAAAAGGAGAGTAAATTATTTTTTAAATTCAAAAGAGAAAGATACCTTGGCTGAAAGTATCTGAATTTAAGAGTAATTGAAGACCACCTTTGAGCTGATAGATTGAATCAAATTAGTAAGTCTATCCGGTTAATACCGTTAATATTTTAAGAGGGTTTATCCAATTAGAGTGGAACCGCGGCTTAATTCGTCTCTAGAAATAGATGAGTTAAGCCTTTTTTTATTTTATATAAAGGGGGAAATTAAGGTGAGTGAGATTAAAGTAGAACTTCCTGATGGAAGTATATTAGAATTTGATGATAAAAAAACAGTTAAGGAAGTTGCATATTCAATAGGTACGGGATTAGGAAGAGATGCAGTAGCCGGTGTTGTTGATGGTAAAAAAGTAGATGCTGACTATTTAATAGAAGATGATGTTAAATTAAATATAATAACAATTGATTCAAAAGAAGGATTAGACATCTATCGTCATACATCTTCACATGTTATGGCACATGCTGTTTTAAGACTTTATCCAGAAGCAAAGCTAGCAATTGGTCCAACTATTGATGATGGCTTTTATTATGATTTTGACCTAGATCAAGGTTTAAGTATTGATGATTTAGAAGAAATTGAAGAAGAAATGCAAAAAATTATTGAAAACGACTATGAAATAACAAGAAAAGAAATGCCAAAAGATGAAGCTATAGAATTCATGAAAGAAAAAGGTGAAAAATATAAAGTAGAACTTATTGAAGAACTAGATGATGATACAGTAAGTTTCTATACCCAAGGAGACTTTATTGATCTCTGTCGTGGTCCACACCTTCCTTCAACAGGTATGATCAGTGCTTTTAAACTTCTTAATACTGCTGGAGCATACTGGCGTGGGGATGAAAATAATAAAATGCTTCAAAGAATATATGGTACATCCTTTAGAAAAGAAAAAGAGTTAGAAAAATACTTAGAACAAATCGAAGAAGCCAAAAAAAGAGATCACAATAAATTAGGAAGAGAACTTGACCTATTTATGACTTCAGATATAATTGGTCAGGGACTACCACTTCTTAAGCCTAAAGGTGCTAAGGTTGTACAACTGTTACAGCGCTTTGTAGAAGATGAAGAAGAAAAAAGAGGCTATAGAATGACAAAAACACCTTTTATGGCTAAAAAAGATCTTTATGAAGTATCAGGACACTGGGAACACTATAAAGATGATATGTTTATCATTGGTGATGAAGATAAAGACGATGAGGAAGTATTAGCACTTAGACCAATGACCTGTCCTTATCAGTTTACTATATATAATTCAAAGTTAAGAAGTTATAGAGACTTACCAATCAGATACTCTGAAACATCAACATTATTTAGAAATGAAGCATCTGGTGAAATGCATGGATTAATTAGGGTAAGGCAGTTTACCATTTCTGAGGGTCACTTAATTGTAACCCCAGAACAACTTGAAGAAGAGTTTAAAGGAGTAATTAATCTCATAGATTATATTATGGATACCCTAGGTATTAGAGAAGATATATGGTTTAGATTCTCTAAATGGGATCCAGATAATAAAGGGAAATATATTGATAACCCAGAAGCATGGGAAGATTCACAAAATAAGATGCAAAATATTTTAGATAATCTTGACTTAGACTATGTTGTGGCAGAAGATGAAGCTGCATTTTATGGTCCAAAGTTAGATATTCAGTTTAAAAATGTACATGGTAAAGAAGATACAATAATTACAGTACAGATTGACTTTGCCCTACCAGAAAGATTTGATATGACTTATGTTGATAAAGACAATGAAAAGAAAAGACCATATGTAATTCATAGAACTTCTATTGGTTGTTATGAAAGAACCCTTGCAATGTTAATCGAAAAATATGCTGGAGCATTCCCAACCTGGCTTGCACCAGTACAAGCAATTGTATTACCAGTATCTGATGATCAATTAGACTATGCATATGATCTAAAAGATAAGCTCTTTAATAGAGGAGTAAGAGTTGAAGTTGATAATAGTAATGAGAAATTAGGATATAAGATCCGTCAGGCTCAACTTGAGAAAATACCATATATGCTTATCGTAGGTTCTCGTGAAGCTGAAGAAGGTACAGTATCAGTTAGAGATAGAGATGATGGAGACTTAGGAGAGTTTAAATTTGATGAATTTAAAGAAAAAATCTTAAAAGAAATTGATGAAAAGACTATATAGAGTTGACACATTGACTCTGCTGTGGTACAATTTAAGTCGACAATAAAGTAGAAACCACTGTTTCTCACCAATAATAGGATTATTGGTCAATAGTTAGTATTTTTTCTTTGGGCAATTTATGCCTACTAACTTTTTGAATTTAACGGGTGGTTTCTACCACCCGTTTTCTATATTATTTGTCAAAAAAAAGTGGAGGTGCATAAAATCAGTAATAATAATTTACGTGTGAATGATCAAATTAGAGCTAATGAAGTTAGGCTAATCGATAATGAAGGTGAACAAATTGGCATCAAAAGTACAAATGATGCTATTAGGACTGCTGAAGAAAGAGGTTTAGACTTAGTGGAAGTAGCTCCACAGGCTAATCCACCTGTATGTAAGATTATGGATTATGGAAAGTATAAGTATGAACAAGCTAAAAAGAGACAGAAACAAAAGAAAAACCAAAATGTAATGAAGGTAAAAGAAGTTCAGATGGGTGTTAAAATACAGGACCATGACTTTAATGTTAAGTTAAAGCAAGCCCGCAGATTTCTAAATGATAAAAATAAAGTAAAAGTACGTATACGTTTTAGGGGTAGAGAAATGGTTCATAAAGATTTAGGTTATGAATTAATGGATCGTCTAAAAGAAAAGACCGAAGATATTGGTAAGGTTGAAAGTGAACCTAAAATGGAAGGTCATAGTATGTTAATGTTTCTAACCCCAATAAGTGAAAAATAAGGAGGAATTATTAATGCCTAAACTTAAGACTCACAAGGGTATCAAAAAGAGAGTTAAAGTAACTAAAAGTGGTAAAATCAAAAGACGCAAAGCTTTTAAAAGTCATATATTAACCAAGAAAACTTCTAAGAGAAAAAGACATCTTAGAAAGTCTAAGATGATGGATAAAACATACCAAAAAAGATATAAACAACTACTTCCTTATGAGTAGTATCTAATTTAAGAGTTTAAAGTAAAGTTAAAGGAGTGA
>JBEPXG010000191.1:0-3890 GCA_041642015.1 Halanaerobiales bacterium | reverse complement strand
TTTTTTGATATTATATACTCTAGCCATTTCAATTAATTTATTATCTATATTCTGTAACCCTTCAAATATATTAACAAATATAATGGGTAAAGTAACAACAAAAATTAAAAATATAGGTGTTAAATCATCTGCAATACCAAACCAAATTACAGCTAATGCTAACCATATTACAGGTGGTGTAGTCTGGATTACTGTAATAATCGGTCGAAAAACTGTATAAAGTATCCTATATTTATTAAGTATTAATGCTAATATAAATCCTACACCAAAAGCCAATCCATAACCTATAATAGTTCTTTTAACTGTAATTAAGATATTTACAAACAAATCTCCACTTTTATAAATATCAATAAAAGAATCAAAGGTATCTATTGGTGAAGGTAAGATTAAAGGATTAAACTGTTGTGAATAATATGACCAGATTAAAAACACCACCAAAAATCCGGTGGTGCTTAATAATATTTTTTTTGCCTTTTTAATAATAAAACTCTTCATTAGGTAAGTTACCACCTATCATTTCAGGATACATCTCTAAAATATGCTCAAAATAGGTATCAGTTAATTCTCTGGATTCTTGGTCTGGATAAATATTTAGATTAACTCGACTCCAAGCTTTCTCCATAATAGGTTTAGGTATACCAAAGTATTTAGATGCATCAGCTATTGCTTCATTAGGATTTTCATTATAATACCTTACTCCTTCAATATACTTTCCTGCTATAATATCAACTAAACCAGAATATTCTTTAGCAAATTGACTTGAAACAAAAAGACCTACAAACGGTATTCTTTGATCTCCATTGTGTAGTTTTCCCCATTCTTTTTGAATGTCTAATGATAAGTAAGCATTCTCACTTTTAGCTAATGTTGTAGTTACTAAAGGTTCGGGTAGTATTATTGAATCTACTTGACCACTCATAAATAGCTTGGCTCCATTAGGTAGTGGTCGATATACTAACTCTATATCTTCAGTACTTAGTCCATTTTCTTTAATTAAATATCTAGCTAAAAAATCTAAAGGGCCACCTTTTAAAGGTAAACTTAAGGTTTTGCCTTTAAGATCTAAAAAATCATCTGCTTTAAATCCATTTGTTAATAGATAATCAATTGCCCAAATATTTACATTTAATAGATTAACACCTATCCCTTTATTATAAATCTTTGCACCAACATTAACTCCTGTAACCATAAATTCGATCTCATTTTTAGATATCAAAGATATTGCCCTTTGATGATCAGGAGATATATTTACTTTAAGATCCATAAAGTTATCTAACTCACCTGAATTTGCCATTCTCAATAATGGTAATGCTGCTGGTACAGGTGGTGTTTGTATTGTTATTTCACGAGGAGCAGCCTTAACAGTTCCACCAATAGATATAGTTAATACTAATAGAAAGGTTAAAATCACCAACAAACTTGTCTTGTTAAAAAACTTCATTTCTTAACACACTCCTATTAAATTAGTAATCTTTTATTATTCTAATTGTTCATTAAACTCCTGTGCTTTTTTATTATATTCTTTAACTTCATCATTATATTTATCAGTTTCATTTAAAACATCTATGATCTCAAAAGTTTTAAGAAGTCCAAATACAGCAAGTGCTGTTCCTTTAGTTCCTTCATCATCAGTACTAAAAGCAGTTATTAATGAACCTACTTCTCCAATCATAAATAAAGTGCCTTTTGGCCACCAACTATCAACCATTGCATGTCCTGCAGAAGGTATTATTACAGATGCAAGGCCAACTTCGGATTTACTTTTAAAATTAAGCAGTTGTTTTCTTTCTTTTTGTGGTTCAAGATAGTTTAAACGCCAATATAGATCAGTATTTTTTAAATTATCATTTTCCTCTAAATAATCAACTACTCTTTTATTATTATAATCTCGAGCAATTGGATTGGCACCAAGTTCAATTAGATATTCAATTATTTCACTATTATTATAGTTTTCTATTGCAGACATTAAAACTGTTTTTCCACTAAACTTATCTCTAGTTTTGATATCTGCACCCCGACTAACTAAAAGTGATATTATCTCAATGTTCCTGTCTCGTTCTATTGCTAAATATAATGGGGTTTTACCAGATATATCTTCTTGATGAATAGAAGCTCCTCTATTTAATAACAAGCTTATTATATCATAACTGTTATATTGAACAGCATATGCTAACACATTTTGGCCTCTATTATCAGTTATATTAAGTTGGGCTCCATTATCTATTAAATAATTAATAATTTTGGGATTATTATTATATCTAGCAGCATACATTAAGGCTGTCAGACCATCTTCATCTTTTTTATTGATATTGTTTCTTTCAAGATTTAAAATTTCTAATGATCTAACATTCCTTTGTTCTTTTGCAGCTAACATCATTGGAGTAATTCCTTTATAATCACTTATTCTTACTTCAGCTCCAAATAATATAAATCTTTTTATTAAATCATAATCACCTTTTTCAATAATATAAAATAATGGTGTACGCCCTCTATAATCTCGTATATCTACTCTGGCCCCTGCTAATAACAAGGAATCAATGATATCAGTTTTTAATCCACCTTCAATTGCAAATATTAAAGGTGTTTTTTTGTCTTGATTGGATTGATTTACATTTGCTCCATAACTTAATAATAAACTAACAATTTCTTCATTTCTATATTTTACAGCATATATTAATGGAGTATTACCATTATCATCAGTAATATTAACTCTTGAATTCATTCTTAATAAGACTCTAATTACATCTAAGTTCTCATTATATCTAATTGCATACATTAATGCATTCCAACCATTATTATCTCTACTATTAACATAAGCCCCATTTTCATATAAAACCAATAAAGACCTATAATTATTATTGTATCTTGCTGATACCATTAAAGGAGTTATTCCATCACTATTTTTTTGATTTACTTCTGCTCCATTATTAATAGCTTCTAAAATTTCTGCTGGTGAACCTTCTTTACAAGTAGTATAAAAGTCATCAGCATGTACTGAAAAACTCAATCCAAAGATCAAGGTTATTACTAAGATTATTAAAAATTTTAAAAACTGTTTTCTCATTTTTTTCACCTCTATTAATTAACCTCTCAAAAGCCCCTGAATAATAATATCGGACGCCTCTTCTTCATTAAGTCCTCTTGCCATTAGAGTTTGTAATTGATCACTGTCTACACTTCCTATTGCAGCTTCATGAGTTACTTTTGCTTCAGGATGTCTAACCTCAACAATCGGTACTGCTCTGGCCACTGCATTATCCTTAATTATCTCAGTACAGTCCACATGTCCTTTTGCATCAGGAGCACTTGCAGTAAGTTCATTAAATATTTCAGCTCTTGCATCATCCTTCATTGCTATCTTAGAATCAAGTAACCCTCTTGCATTGGCTCCATTAAGATGAGCAGCTTCTCTAATACTTACTATATCATCTGCATAACCACTTATTCTTGCAAGCATTTCTACCTTAGCATTATCTGCAAGTTCTGCTTCATAATCAAATTCAATTTTACCTACTCTACCTTTTCTTAAAGTAAACAAAGTAAGTAATTCACTGTTTTTATCCATTACTATATCTGATTTTGCAATAACCTCTACTCCACCAGTTTCACCATGAAAATGATTTTCTTCATACTCATAACTAGCATTTTCAGCTAAATGTATTTCTGCTTCCATAACATGTTTAACTTTAGTAGCATTTGGAAAAACACAGTCTGACATTACTTTTATCTCTGCATCTTTTTTTACTTCAACATTCATTACTATTTTTTGTAAACCTTCTTTTGGTAATACTCCAAAACACATATGGAGAGGTTTTTTTATTTTATATCCTTCTTGAACAACTAACTTAACATCAACTGTATTATCATCTAACTTTTTAGCATCCATTTTT
>JBEPXG010000190.1:0-3892 GCA_041642015.1 Halanaerobiales bacterium | reverse complement strand
CTTCCAAATATCCTAAGCTACCCGGAGGCTTTGTTAAGTTATCTAGTCTTCTTTGGGTATCTTTCATAATCGTTTGATCCAATTCACCAATGTTTTTGATAGTTTCTTTTAATAGATTAATCTTTAATCAACTCCTAGCCACTAAATTTTTATTAAATATTAATATTGTAAAATGGTTAAAAAGTTATCCATGTTTATTAAGATCCATTATTTTATATAATCTCTCTAAATCTATATTATCTTTAACTTTTTTAGCTAATTTATCTAACTGCTCTTCTTGTTTATTTTTAAAATCAAACATCTCTTGATCATAATTTTGTCCTAATTTTTTCTTTAATAAATGGTTGATAACTTCTTTCCTAAAATCATCATTATCAAATATCCCATGGATGTATGTACCCCAGACATCATATTTATTTGATAAAGCACCATCTTTAATTGAACAGTTTTTATTAGACCTAGATTTAATCTTAAACATTGGAGATATACTTTTGCCTAATTTGCTCTCTCCCATATGTATTTCATAACCCTCAAGTTTATAATTATTGATCTTATATGGCAAGTTAGAACTCGGATACATATCTGCTTTTATCTGATATGTGTTTTTGCCTTTGTTAAATTTTGTTTCAATATCTAAAAGATTCAATCCATCTATTTGTTTTGTTTTACCCTCAGTTAAATTTGGATCTATTAATTTCCTTCCTAAAATTTGATACCCACCACATATTCCAATAACTTCTATATCATTTTTAGCAGCTTGAATAATTTTATCAGCAAGTCCACTCTTTTTTAGATATTTTAAATCTTCAGTTGTATTTTTAGTTCCGGGAATTATTAATAAATCATAATCATTTATATCTTTAACTTTATTATCAATATATCTTAATTGAACTAATGGATGTTGTCTTAATACATCAAAATCTGTAAAATTTGATAAATGTGGTAAGTTAATTACACCAATATTTATTTTTGCATCTTCATTAATTCTTTCTTTTACTGATACAGAGTCTTCTTCTGGTAAATCAATATCTTTAAAATATGGTATTACACCTAAAACTGGTATTTTTGTTCTTTTTTCAATAAAATCAATCCCTGATTTTAGAGAATTTTTATCCCCTCTAAATTTATTAATAATTATACCTTTAACATACTTTTTATCCTCACCTAATAGTTCCATTGTTCCAACTATTGATGCAAAGACACCCCCTCGATCAATATCTGCAACCAAAATTACTGGAGTATTAAATAATTTAGCTACTTTCATGTTTGCTAAGTCTTTATCTGAAATATTTACTTCTGCAGGAGAACCAGCACCTTCCATAACTATAACATCATATTTGTTTCTGAGATTATTTAATGATTCTTTTATAATACTCATTGCCCAGTTAATATAGTCATTGTCTTTTTCACTGCTTTTATAATCACCGAGTGGTTTACCTTTTGCAATAACTTGGGATATACCATCTCCTTTTGGCTTTACTAAGAAAGGTTGCATATCTACAGTAATATCTATATTAGATGCTTTAGCTTGTAAAGCTTGGGCTCGTCCAACTTCTCCACCTTTCTTTGTTACATAAGAGTTTAATGCCATATTCCAGGATTTAAATGGTGCAACTTTTAAGTTATTATTATAAAATATTCTACATAAAGCAGTAGATAAAATACTTTTCCCAACATTTGAAGCCGTCCCTTGCAACATAATTGTTTTACTCATTTAATAATCACCTAAATTATTAATTATCTCTTCACCTTTAATTTGGTCTAACTCAACAGGGATTCCGGCAACAGTTAGAATTACTTTATCAGCTTTTTGGGCAAGATATTGATTTACTCTTCCAGAAATATCCCTAAATAATCTTCCTAGTTTGTATTCGGGTACTAAACCTAAACCAACAATATTTGAAACTAAAATTAACTTTAATGGTTTTTGTTTTGCAATAGTTATAATTTCTTTTATTTCATTTAAAATATATTCTTCTTTTTTATAGTCATCCTTCAATCTTGAATTTTGTTCTTTATTATCAAATTCAAGTAACATGTTAGTTACTAAAAGAGTGATACAGTCTACTAATACTGTCTGTTTTTCATGCATTATTTCTAAAGCTTTACTTATTTTAAGAGGTTCTTCTATCGTATCCCAACTATCTGGTCGTCTACTTTGATGATGAACAATCCGTTCTTCCATTTCATCATCTAAAGCCTGTGCTGTAGCTAAATAAGTAACATTATTATTTCCTATCTTTTTAGCTGCTTTCTCAGCAAAACTACTTTTACCACTTCTTGCTCCTCCTAAAACTAATATGATTTTCCCCAAAGAATTCAACCCCTTTTTTATTATACAATTAAAAAAACCAGATCTTCTTCAAAATTAAAGATCTGGTGAGTTTCATAAGCTGATCTACTGATCTTGTTAACCGAAGAATGTAGATTATAAATAGGCAGGTCTCCTGACTCACAGCTTTTTATCCTCCCAACCTTCCCTGTTAATACAAGTGGTTAATGGGGGACATACTGTTTACAGTGGCGGGCCCGTTCAGGATTTTAACCTGATTCCCTATTCTCTTTCAGCAGTACTGAAAGCACCTATTTACAACATATTAAATTTTTCTGTTATTAATATAATACAATATATATTAAAATATTCCTGCTAAGTGAGTAAAATTTCTCTTTGTGGAATTGGAATAGGATCCATTTTATGTTTATTTTTAGCTGCTAATTTCTCAATTTTTTCTTTTATTTTAGGTTCAGCTTTTCCTGTTAAAATATATTGGTCTAATTCATCATAACTTAAACCCATTTCGTCTTCATCGGTTTGGCCTTCCCAAAGTCCTGCTGAAGGTTTTTTATTTATTATTTCTTTAGGAATACCAAGGTGTTTAGCTAATTCTCTTACCTCAGTTTTAACTAATCTACCTAATATTGTTAAGTCAATACCACCATCACCATATTTAGTAAAATAGCCAACTTTAAGTTCGCTCCAATTGTCTGTTCCTAATACTAAATAATTATTTAAAGCTGAATAATAATAAAGTGTAACCATTCTTAATCTAGGTTTAACATTTGCTAATGCTAAATTACTATTTTTGAACTCTTCGTTTGCATTAACAGTATTTTTGAAGTTATCATATAAAGAATCTAATTCTTTTATTTTATAATTTATACTAAACTTTTCGGCTACCATAATTGCATCTTTTTTGTCCTGTTCATTGCTATAACAGGGCATAATTAATCCTAAAACATTATCGGGAAAAGCTTTTTTAGCTAATACAGAACTTACTGCTGAATCAATTCCTCCACTTAGTCCAATTACTATCCCTTTTGCATTAGCATCATTTACTTTTTTTCTTAACCATTCAATTAATGTCTTTTCTACATGATTATAATCTAACCCCAAGTTAATCACCTATCCTCATAAAAGTTTCCTTCAATTAGTAATCTTATATCACCATTAATCTCTGTAATCTGCCATAAATTATCTATTTTTTTAACAATTAAAGTATCACTCATAGAAGCTTCTTTCATCTTATCTTCTCCTGGATAGTAGAAAATATAGTTGGTTTTAAACTCAAAATTCTCATCTTTTTTGATACTTTCAATAGATAAATTTTTAATTCCGAATATCTTTTTTTCTCTTTTTTCTTCTTCTGAAAGATCACTATAAGCATTTCTCATGGTTTCCATTACATGACCTTCAGTTATCATACTTTCTAAATTATTTAAATCCACCACAGTTGTTTGATCTATAACAACCGGGTCTTTTTTATCAATTGAATCATAGAAGTAATTAACTACTTCCTCAGGTGTAGTCTCTTGTGTTACTACAGGTGGATTACCTCCCAATAGACCTAACCCCACAAACATTGCTATTACAGTTATTACTAAAAGTGTTTTA
>JBEPXG010000189.1:0-3892 GCA_041642015.1 Halanaerobiales bacterium | reverse complement strand
ATTAAGATGTGGTTTTGTTCTTTCAAATTTTTGCTTAGCCATTATATTCATCTCTCCTTTGTTAATATTGTAGCTCAATGAAAATACATTTTTTGTTATATAATTAATATTTAAATTTAAATGTCATGTTTTTCTAAAAATTCTTCTAACTTTCTTTTAACTCTTTGTAAAGCATTATCCACTGACTTTACATGTTTATCTAAAGTATCTGCAATATCTTGATAGGATTTACCATTGAGATATTCTTGTAATACATCAAATTCTAAAGTACTTAACATCTCACTAATTTGATTTTCAATTAAATCATATGTCTCTTTACTAACAAATAATTCTTCAGGGTTATTCAGTTTAGTTCCTTTTAAAATATCTAAAAGTGTACGGTCAGATTCTTCATCATAAATTGGTTTATTTAGAGAAACATATGAATTTAATGGTTGATGTTTTTGGCGAGTTGCAGCTTTGATAGCTGTAATAATTTGTCTGGTAATACACAATTCTGCAAAAGCCCTAAAAGAAGCTAAACGGTCAATTCTATAGTCTCTAACAGCTTTATATAAACCAATCATACCTTCTTGAACTATGTCTTCTCTGCCTGCACCAACAAGGAAATACGATCTTGATTTAGCCAGCACAAAGTTTTTATATCTTTTTATTAATATTTCTTCTGCTCTGGAATCTCCTTCATGAATTATCTCAATTAATTCATCATCACTTAACTGGCTGTAATCCTGATAATCTACTTCTTGGGCATTTGTGCTCAACCAGAATCCCTCCTTATTTAATACATTAATATTATACTGTTTTAAACTTTCTTAGTCAAGGATTATATTATTTTACATTTCACGTTGTTTCTTAGCTTCAAATAATATTACTCCTGTTGCTACAGAAACATTTAAAGAACTGAATTCATTTTCCATTGGAATATTTATTAAAAAATCGCATTTATCTTTGGTTAAACGACTTAACCCACTTCCTTCATGACCGACAACAATAGCTGTATATCCATCATAATTATGTTCATAATATTTTTTAGAGCCTTCCATATCTGCACCTGTAATCCAGAATTTATTTTCTTTTAATTCATCGATAGCTCTATTAATATTTACTACTTCAACTAATTTTATATGTTCTACCGCTCCAGATGATACCTTATCAACAGTTGCAGTAATTCCACAAGCTCTATCTTTAGGATAAATTATGGCATCCACACCTGCAGCATAAGCTGTTCTTATTATAGCACCAAAATTATGAGGATCTTGTATATGATCTAAGATTAATAATAAGGCACTGTCTTGAGTATCATTTATATCACTAATTATTTCTGTTAAATTATATGTTTTTTTATTAGTTGTTTTAGCTACTACACCTTGGTGATTATCGGTGATAGCTTTTTGATCTAATTTATATTTAGATAACCATTTTAATTCTATATTTTTATTTTTAGCTAAATTACTGATTTGTTTAATCTTATCACTTCTTAAGCCTTTTTGTAAATAAATAATTTCTATTTCTTCACTATTATTTAATAATTCTATAACAGGGTTTCTTCCTTCAACATTTCTCATTATTGTTTAGCCTCTTTTTTTGCTTTTATTATGTCTATTTTTCCACAAGATAAATCACCTTCAGGACACTCTCCATCTGTTTCACATGGAGGTCCTGCATTTTCAAATATTACTGGAGCAACTTCTTTTACTTCTTTTAGCATTTGTCTTGCAATCGACCTAACTTCCCATTGTGCTCTATTACATGTTCTTAAACTTAAAAAATGTAATAAAGAACGAGCATTATATGAAATCACAATATTTGTTTTAATTGTTGGAAGGATAAATCGAGCATCTTCCTTTGGAATTCCTAAATCTATAAGTTCAAGATAACTGTTTTCCAATTCTTTCATTTTTTCTTTATATACTTCATATGCTTTTTCATTGTTTTTAATTTTGGGTGGTGTAATATAATCAAAATTATCTTCAGTTACATACCTTTGTGATCTTTGACTATATGAAGTTCCAATTCTCTGTCTTACTATTTGATGAGATGTCACCCTACTACACTGAACGTGAAAGAAAAAATAAGTGTGTTCTAATGTTGAGGTATGTCCCATATTGACAACTTTTCTGACTAAATTTTCTACTTGTTCTCTTGTCATTTCTTGGTTTAATTGAGTAGCACCTTTTTTGGAATAACATAGCCGAGCAGCTGTAGCAACATTTCTTTCTGGATCTTTGGTATAATCAATTAATTCAGCTTTAGGTTTAACCTCCATTTAATTACCCCCTTTAATCAATTATCTCCCACTCTGTTCCGCGCGGGGTGTCATTAACTTTAATTCCCATATCTAATAGATCATCTCTTATTTTATCTGCTAATTCCCAATTTTTATTATTTCTTGCTTCTTCTCTTAAATTTAATACATAATTAACTAACTCATCGAATTTTTCAGAATTTATTCCATTATCATAATCATTTAATTTAAGTCCTAAAATATTCAATAGTTCATTGAAGATATTATTAACTTTATTAATTTGATGATATATTTCTTTAGAAAGAACAAAATCTGCATCATTTATAGTTTTATTAATTTTAGTTGATATTTCATGTAATACTCCAGTTGCCAATGCAGTATTAAAATCATCATCCATAGCAGTTAAGAAGTCCTGTTTTAATTTTTTTACAGTTTCAAGTAAATCGCTTTCATTATTAACCTCACTATCAAACTCATTATTTAAAAGATTTTCCATTGTTTTTTTAGTAGTGATTAATTTATCCAAACTTTTATTGGTACTCTCTATTTCTTTATCATTATATTCAATGGGACTGCGATAGTGTTTTGTTATAATAAAATATCTTAATTGATCAGCACTATATTGTTCTAACAGTTCTCTTGTAGTATAAAAGTTACCAAGTGATTTAGACATCTTATCTCCACTCATATTTACTGTGCCATTATGAAGCCAGTATTTTACAAAAGGTTTTACTCCACTGTATGCCTCTGATTGAGCAATTTCATTTTCATGATGTGGAAAAATTAAATCTGTTCCTCCACCATGGATATCAAATGATTTCCCTAGCTTTTTTAAAGACATAGCTGAACATTCTATATGCCAGCCTGGCCATCCTTTTCCCCATGGACTATCCCAGGCTTTTACTTCGGGATCATCAACTCTTTTCCAAAGTGCAAAATCTAAGGGATTTCGCTTATCGCTTTCCACTTTTTTTCTTGTTCCAGCAATCATTTCATCTAATTTTCTACCTGATAATTTTCCATAATCTTCAAATTCTTCCACACTGAAATATACATTACCATCTGCAACATATGCATAACCTTTTTCAATTAGGGTTTCCACCATTTCTTGAATGGTGTTTATATTTTCAGTTGCTTTACAATATGCATCCGCTTTTTTAATATTAAGTTTTTTTAAGTCATCTAAAAAAGCTTTGCTATATTTTTCAGCTAGATCTTCAGGTTTCATATCTTCTAATTCTGCTCTTGCAATAATTTTTTCATTAATATCTGTAAAATTAGATATATAGGTAACATCATAACCTTTATATTCTAAATATCTTCTAATTACATCATAGTTTATTGCACCTCTAACATGTCCCAGATGAGAATAATTTTGGACTGTAAGACCACATACATACATTCTTACTTTACCCTCATCTACTGTTTCAAATGTTTCCTTTTCACGACTTAAAGTATTATATACCTTCAATTTGGGACACTCCCCTCTTGATAAAAACTTCTCCATAAAAGGAGAAGTCTTTTTTTATATATTTATTTTTCTTTAGTCATTGCTATTGCATTATCTAATCTATTTATAGTTTCTTCAATACCAAGTATATATATTACATTTTTCATTTCTGGACCTGAGTTTAAACCTGTAAGAGC
>JBEPXG010000188.1:0-3954 GCA_041642015.1 Halanaerobiales bacterium | reverse complement strand
CAATGAATTAGCATTGAAAATGGAGGATAATCTAGTTAAAGAAGGTTTAGTAATTATTGCAGGAGAACAAACTAAAGGTAGAGGTAGATTAAAACGAAATTGGCATTCGCCTAAAAATAAAGGACTCTGGATGAGTATAATACTATTACCAGAGCAAAAAAACAAAGAAAAATATGCTTTATTAACATTAATAGGAGCTTTGTCTGTTCAAGAGGCAATAAAAGATTTAGATATAAATTCAACATTAAAATGGCCAAACGATATATTATATAGAAATAAAAAGTTGTGTGGTGTACTTTCTCAATTTAAAAGTATTGGTGGAAGTATAGATAGAGTTGTTGTTGGCATTGGCCTTAATGTTAATCAAAATATATTCAATGATGAAATAAAAGACACTTCAATTTCTCTAAGAATGATCAAAAATGAAAAAATTAATAAAGAAAATCTGTTAGTTAATATATTAGATAACTTTTCAAATTATTATAGTATGTTTAAAAATGAAAAGTTTAATGAAATAATAGATAGATGGAAAAAAGAAATGAGTATGCTCCATAAAAACATTATAGTTAATTCTTTAGATAAGAAAAGATACAAAGGTAAAGTTATTGATATAACTAAAAGTGGAGAACTAAAAGTACAATTAGACTCTGGTGAAAACAAAACTTTTATAGCTGGAGATGTAAGTATTGACAAGAATTCTTTAAAATTATAAGATTATATATGCAGGAATAATATGTTCAATCTTGAATAATATATTTGATGCTGAAAATGTTGGGAATAATATTTCTTTTACCAACAAATAATAAAAAAATCTCTTAAAGGGGGAAGTTGATTTGAAAAAATTAAGTTTATTTGTAATTCTTGCACTAACATTAACATTAGTTATGGGCTTTACAACTATGGGTATGGCTCAAGAATTTAAGGTAGGTATGGTTACTGACGTTGGTGGCTTAGGTGATGAATCTTTTAATGATTCAGCATGGAGAGGCCTACAAAGAGCTGCTGAAGACTTTGATGTAGAAATCAATGTTATCGAATCAAATACAATGACTGACTATACTCCTAATCTTTCAAGTTTAGCTGAACAAGGTTATGACTTGGTATGGGGTGTTGGTTTCCTATTTACTGATGCAATGGGCGAAGTTGCTCAAATGTATCCAAATGTAAACTTTGGTATTATTGATGCTGTTGTTGAAGGTGACAATGTAGTTTCAGTTACTTTTGATGAACACACTGGTTCATTTTTAGCTGGTGTTGTTGCAGGTATGAGAACAGAAGCTGACAAAGTTGGTTTTATTGGCGGTATGGAAATGACTTTAATCAAGAAATTTGAAGCTGGTTTCCGCGCTGGTGTAAAAGCAGTTAATCCTAACGCTGAGATATTTATAGCGTATACTGGTGCTTTTGATGATCCACAAGCTGGTAAAGAATTAGCATTTACTCAGTATGACCAAGGCGCAGATGTAATTTATCATGCTTCTGGTGCATGTGGTATTGGTGTAATCAAAGCTGCTAATGAAAGAGGACTATATGCTATTGGTGTTGACTCACCTCAAAATCATTTAGCTCCTTCTAATGTATTAACCAGTATGATTAAAAGAGTAGATAATGCTGTATATAATGAGGTTAAAAAACTTGTAGAAGGTAACTTTGAATCTGGTTTACAAGCATATGGTTTAGCTGATGATGGTGTAGGAATCTACCGTCCACAAGCTGAAAACATGCTTTCACAAGAAACTCTTAACAAAGTTGATGAGTATAAGCAAAAAATAGTTGATGGTGAAATTGAAGTACCAACTCATCCAGACCAACTATAAGAATAAAAAAATAATATAGATTAAAAATACCCGGGTAAAACCGGGTATTTTTTATTGTAATAATATATAATATTATATATAATACTATTAAAATTGGTTGAACAAGAGGTGTTAATATATGATTTTAACCATTGATATTGGTAATTCTGATACTGTATTAGGTATTTATAAAAATGATAAGATGTTAGATCATTGGCGAGTGTCAACTGATTACAAAAAAACAGTTGATGAATATGGAATTTTATTTAATAATTTATTTTCTTTTGATGATGTTAAAATTGATCAAATAGATGGTATAATAATATCAAGTGTTGTACCTCAAGTAGTAAGAATACTAGAAAAAACTACAATCAGATACTTTGATTTAAAGCCAATAATTGTAGGTCCAGGAATAAAAACTGGAATGAACATTAGAATGGAAGATCCAAGAGAAGTTGGGGCAGATCGAATTGTTAATGCAGTTGCTGGTTATCAGAAATTTGGAGGTCCACTTATAATTGTTGACTTTGGCACTGCAACAACATTTTGTTATATTTCAAAAACAGGTGATTATGAAGGTGGAGCAATTGCTCCTGGAATTGGAGTTGCTACAGATTCATTATTCAAACATGCTTCAAAATTACCAAGAGTTGAATTAAAAAGACCAGATCTAGCAATAGGAAAAAATACGGTAAGTGGAACACAATCTGGTATTTTTTATGGTTTTATGGGCCAAGTAGAAAAATTAATAAGTAAGTTCAAAGAAGAAATTGATGGTAACCCTGTTGTTATTGCTACAGGTGGCTATTCCGAATTGTTTGGAAGCGAGATAGAATCAATTGATCATATTCTTCCATTTTTAACTTTGGATGGTCTATACTATTTGGCTAAATTAAATGATATTAAACAGGATGGTTAATTATGAGAATTTATGATAAAGAGATTGAACCAGCAGTTATTATTGCACCTATGGCTGGAGTGACAGATTACCCTTATAGACAGATTTTACGAGAAATGGGTGCTAAATTAATATATAGTGAAATGGTTTCAAGTAAAGGCTTAGTTTATGGTAGTAGAAGGACTGAAGAACTTTTAGATTATAAAATTAAAAATGATGGATATATTAACATACAATTGTTTGGTGAAGAAACAGAGTTTATTGTTAAAGCATTAAAAATTGTTGAAAAAGAATATAATCCTGATTTTATAGATCTTAATATGGGTTGTCCAGCACCGAAAGTTGTAAAAACTGGTGCAGGTTCTGCCCTTATGAAAAATCCAGAAAAAGTAAAAGAGATTTTAAGTGCTATGGTAGAAACGGCTAATATTCCAATTACATTAAAAATCAGATCAGGTTGGGATGAAAATAGTATAAACGCTGTTGAAATAGCTAAAATAGCAGAAAATGCAGGAGTATCTTTATTAGCAGTTCATGGTAGAACTAGAGAGCAATTTTATTCTGGGAAAGTAGATTATGAAATAATAAAAAAAGTAAAAGATGCTATTAATATACCTGTAGTTGGTAATGGAGATATATTTGATATTAATAGTGCTAAAAATATGTTTGATTTAACTAAGTGTGATGGTATTATGGTTGCCAGAGGTATTCAAGGTAATCCATGGATTATTAAAAGATTAAAAAAATATTTTGAAGATGAAACTATTATAGATGAACCAAATGTAGAAGAAAAAATTGATATGGCTATAAAGCATTTAAAATTAGCAATAGATTATTATGGAGAAAAAGTAGCAGTACCTAAAATGAGAAAACATATTAGTTGGTATTTAAAGGGTATGAAAAATTCAACTTATGTAAAAGATAGGATTAATAAATTAACAAAGAAAGATGAAATTATAAAAACATTAGAGGAATACAAAAACATTTTAAGTTAAAACTTTACTAAATATTATTAAAACATATATCTGGATTTAATCATGGATAATAAGATTTATCAAAAATGTTGAAAGAAAACTCCCTCTAAATCTATATTTTGATTTAGGGGGAGATGAATTTTAAACGGTTTTTATTTTCTATATATTTTTTAACCACATCAATGCTAGCGCTACCCGTAGATACAATAGAATAACTTCTTGACAAAAAAATTTTTTGGAATAAAACCCTTTCAGTTAATCATCATAATCCCTTCTAATCAACCTA
>JBEPXG010000187.1:0-3965 GCA_041642015.1 Halanaerobiales bacterium | reverse complement strand
ATTACTGGTAATTTAATCAATAATTTCTAAACATTAATAAATAAGAAATATATAAACCGGTTTGATAATCATAACAGATTATTAAGCCGGTTTTTTTATGTATTATAAATTTTTAATTTTAAAAAAATTTATTTATTCATTAACTTTAATTGATTTTATATAGTATCGTTCTTATTTTAAAACTTATTTCACAATAATGGTTTTAAATAATATTTTTTATAACTTTAAATATATCTATTTAAATAATTTCAATGCAACTAAATTGTAACCTTGACTTGTTATAGTATATAATAGAGATAAATACATAATCTTTTAGGAGGGATATTTTTGAAAGAAGTTGTCATAGCAAGTGCTACTAGAACAGCTATTGGATCCTTTGGAAAGAGTTTAAAAAATGTACCTGTAGTTGATTTGGGTAGTCTTGTAATAAAATCAGCTCTTGAAAAAGCAAATGTTAGCCCAGATGTTGTAGAAGATGTTATCATGGGAATTATATTACAAGCTGGTAAAGGACAAAATGCTGCTCGTCAGGCTTCATTAAAAGCCGGATTAAATGTTGATGTTCCTGCAATGGCTATTAATAAATTATGTGGATCAGGATTAAAATCTGTTAATTTAGCTGTTCAAGAAATCTTACTTGGCGATGCAGAAGTTGTTGTAGCTGGTGGAATGGAAAGTATGAGCAGAGCTCCTTACTTATTAGATAAAGCTCGTTTTGGATACAAAATGGGAGATGGAAAAGTTGTAGATACAATGATTAAAGATGGTCTTACCTGTGCAATTAATGAATATCATATGGGAATAACTGCTGAAAATCTTGCTGAGAAATATAATATTAGTAGAAAAGAACAAGATGAATTTGCAGCAGACAGTCAAAGAAAAGCTTTAGAAGCTATAAAAAACGATCGTTTCCAAGATGAAATAGTACCAGTAGAAATACCTCAAAGAAAAAAAGATCCTAAAATATTTAAAAAAGATGAATTTCCCCGTGAAGGTGTTACAGCAGAATCTTTATCAAAATTAAGACCTGCCTTTAAAAAAGATGGTACTGTTACTGCTGGTAATGCATCAGGTATTAATGATGGTGCAGCTGCACTACTTGTAATGTCAAGAGAAAAAGCAGAAGAATTAGGGGTAAAACCTTTAGTTAAAATAGTATCTTATGCTACTGCTGCTGTTGATCCAAAAATTATGGGTATTGGACCTGTTCCATCAATAAAAAAAGCTTTAGATAAATGCACATGGTCACTTGAAGATATAGAACTAGTTGAATTAAATGAAGCCTTTGCAGCTCAATCTATTGCTGTTTTAAAAGAACTTCCCTTTAATAAAGATATAGTAAATGTTAACGGTGGAGCTATTGCTTTAGGTCACCCAATTGGTGCTAGTGGAGCTAGAATCTTAGTAACCTTAATTCATGAAATGAAAAAGAGAAATCTAAAACGTGGATTAGCTTCTCTATGTGTTGGTGGTGGAATGGGAGTTACAACTATCGTAGAAAGTATATAATAAAAAATATATAAATAAAAAAAAGACCTGTTTGTATAAATTACAAACAGGTTTTTTAAATATCATATTATATAATTAGAAAAACCCGACTATCTTTCAAGTCGGGGATTAGTTGCCATTTTTATAATACTATATTATAATTTAACAACATTCTCAGCCTGTAGGCCGCGGTCGCCTTCAACGATTTCAAATTCTACTTCTTGGTCTTCATTTAAAGTTTTGAAACCATCATCTTGAATAGCTGAAAAATGAACAAATACGTCGTCTCCATCTTCTCTTTCAATAAATCCATAACCTTTTTTCTCGTCAAACCATTTTACTGTTCCTGTGTAAGTCATTAAAATATATTCCTCCTAAATTTCTTTATTGAGCATTCTTCCATATTTTTTTCTGCTCAACGGTTTAAATATAACACAATATAAGACATTTGTCAATATTTACATTCATAAAATTTATAGACTCATCTCAATATATTCTGCTTTAACACGTTTAATACTATTTAATTTACTTATTAGATCTTCTGTGTCATTTTTTGTTCCATCAATATTTAAAAATATTAAACCTTCCTCTTCACAACTACTTGTTTCATGCACTCCCAGTCTAGTTTTTATCATACAACCATTTTCTGTTAATACCTCTTGCACTTTTAAAGCAGCATCAGTTCTTTTATCAACTAGTATTAAAACTACTTTTGTACTCTTCATGAAAGTTCATCCTTTCTTAAGATTAATATTCTTCAACATTAATTTGAGCCCGTTCATTAAAGAAAGTTTTCATTCCCCATTTTACCATTAAATACACTGTTAATGTTACACTACCTAAAATTCCCATCATTATAGCTATTTGATATTTGATTGCAGTTAAGGGAGCAGCACCAGCCAATATTTGACCTGTCATCATACCTGGTAGAAATACTATCCCCATACCAATCATTGAATTAATCGTTGGTAATACTGCATTGTAAAAAGATCTGTTTTGAATATCTTTAGTAGCTTTTTCAGGAGTTGCCCCTAACATTAATGCGTTTTCAATCATTGATTTATTATCACTTATTCCTGTTATTAATCCCTGTGCACCTAGTGATATTCCGGTCATAGAATTACCAATTAACATTCCAGAAATAGGTATGAAATACTGAGGCATAAACCATGGTTCAATATTGATTACAATAAATAAAAAGAATAATATACTAACTAAAGTGCCAGAGAACATTGATAATCCAATTACAATTTTTAATTTTTTTGATAACTTTTTTTCTACTCTAGAATATATATTAAATATAGCAAATAATTCCATTATTAGTAATATTAATATAGTTACAAATGGATTAGGATTTTCAAATACATAAGTTAATACATATCCTACTAAAACTAACTGGATAGTCATTCTAAAAGATGCTAAAAGAATTTGTTTTTCATGTCCTATATTTTCTTTTTTAACAATAAATAACAATATTAAAACAAATATATAAGCTGTTACTAAACTTATTATAGAAATATCAAATATAGATTCCGTCATTTATATCCCCCTCTTTTAGTTTACTTTATCTAGACTTCCTTCATTGATTGTTATTATTCTGTCAGCATATTTTTTTGCTATTTCTTTAGAGTGGGTAACCATAACCAATGTTCCATTTTTTTGATTTATAAAATTAACTACCATATCAATAATTAATTCTTCCGTCTCTTCATCTAAAGCCGATGATGGTTCATCTAATAATAATATATCTGGATCTAACAATAAGATTCTTGCTAAAGCTAATCGCTGTTTTTCTCCACCAGATAGTTTTTCAGCTGAGCTGTCTAAATTTTGATTAGATAAACCAACTTTTTGTAATAATTCATTATATCTTTTATCATCTTTTAATTCTAAATCATTATACTGTAATGTTATAGTAAAATTATCTCGTATTGTACCCGAAAAGATAACCGGGTTTTGTGGTAACATTAAAATTTCTCTTCTAAGTTTAATTGGATTATATTCTTCTATATTCTCACCTTTAAATCTTATATTACCCTTTTTGGCACTAATCATATTATTTAAAAGTTTTAGAAATGTTGATTTTCCACCACCACTTCTACCTACTATACAGGTTATCTCACCTTGGTAAATTTCTAAATGGTCAATTTCTAATATATCTTTATATTTAAGATTATTTAATTCAAACATATTAACCCCCTATTAATTTATATATTATTTTATATATTCATTAAAGTTGATTAAGTCCCTTTATTTATAATGATGTTTTCTTGATTAACCAAAAACTAAAGTAAAGCCTGTACCAATAGCAGTTATTAACAGACCAATAGATATCACTATAGGTTTATCTGAAAGTACACCCCAATACAAAAAAGGGAAGTTTATCCATATAATTAATACAGACCACAAAAGTCCTTTTCTTCTTTTTTTCATATTAATCTCCTCATTTTAATAAAATATATTTTATAGATTAAAGA
>JBEPXG010000186.1:0-4024 GCA_041642015.1 Halanaerobiales bacterium | reverse complement strand
ATCTCTAACTCATTCTCTATTGTTTTATCTTCTTTTCTATTTAATTTAAAATCAATTTTTTTAACATAAGCACTTGTAATAACTTTCTTTACCTCTCTTAAAGTTTTATTAGCAGCAGTCCAGTTATCAAATTCCCCAACAAACACATAATATCTATTCCCAGATTTATGTTTATAGACATTAAAACCCTTATCTGATAATTCCTGGGTCATCGAATTTGCATTTTGTAACACTTTAAAATATCCAGTTTGTACAGTATAATTTATGGCATTTGTAGGAAGAGTAAATATTATTAATATAAATACCATTAATATAATAGTTTTAAATTTGATAAAATCACCTCTTTAAAATCTTCTTAATCAATAAATTCTATAACTTCTTCTTTTTTTGGTAACATTGACATTGCACCTTGTTTTTTTACTACAAGTGCTGAACAATGATTTGCAAATTCACAATACTTTTTTATTTTTTCATTACTTATCTTTGTTAACTCAACCTGTGATTCATTTATTCTATTTAAAAAGCCTGCTACAAAAGCATCACCAGCTCCTGTTGTATCAACCACATTAACTTTCTCTGCAGGGACATGTATTAAAATATCATTTAAAAAATACACACCATTACTACCATCAGTTATTAATAAAATATCAATATCATTTTTATTCTTTATTTGTTCTGCAGCTTTTTTAAGATTATCCTCATTTGTTAAAAATATCAATTCTTCTCTAGACAACTTTAATATGTTTACTTTTCCTAAGACTGACTTTATAATTTTTTTGGCAGAATTCATATCTTCCCATAATCCCTCTCTAATGTTAGGATCATAGGATATAATCATATTATTTTCTATAGCTAAATCTAAAGCATATTTTGTTGCATTTCGTGATGGTTCATTAATCATAGAAATAGAACCAAAATGAAATATTTTGTATTCTTTAAATAAAATATCATCTATTTCATCTTTACTGAGTAGACTATCTGCACTTCTTTTAACAAAAAACTCAAAATTACGTTCTCCGTTTTCATCTAGGGTAACTATAGTTAAAGCTGTTTTCTCTTTTTTAGTTAATATCATATTACTTATATCAACCTTTTCTTGGTTCAATTTATCAAATAGATAATTGCCTAGAGAATCTGCACCAACTTTTCCAATAAAAGCTGAATTGCTACCTAATCTTTTTAATCCAACTGCAACATTAGCAGGTGCTCCACCAGGATGTTTTTCATATAATATATTATTTTTATCTTTTGGTATAAAATCAATTAAAGCTTCTCCTAAAGATATGATTCCTTGCATACTATCCCCCCTAGATTATTGTTATCTACTATAAGTATTAAACAAATTTAGTAAAACTCCTACTTTTAAAATCAACTTAAAATGCAGGAAATAGGTTTTCTCTATTTAATATATATAAGTAATAAAGATTTTGTTAAGGGAGAGGTGAATATATATTGAATGAAAAAATCGGTAAATCTGTAAAAAGAGCGGATGGTAAAGATAAGACAAATGGTAATCAAAACTATCTAAATGATTACAATTTTAGTGGTCTATTACATGCAGCGATTCTTACAAGTCCACATGCACATGCAAAAATCAAGGATATTGATATCCAAGAAGCACAAAATTCAAAAGGTGTTAAAAAAGTAGTTACAGGAAATCTTTATCCTGAAAGTATGGGGCTATATTTAGGAGATAAACCTCCTTTAGCAGTGGATAAGGTAAGATATTATGGTGAACCAGTTGCAGCAGTCATAGCCAAAAATAAAAGAGATGCACAAATTGCTATAAAGAAAATAAAGGTAGAATATGAAAAACTTGAAGCTGTGAGTTCACCAAAAGATTCAATAAAGGAAGATGCACCAATATTACATGAAAATTTAAAAGACTATAATCATATTCCTGATGTAATACCTGAACCAGGAACAAACATAGCTAATCTTACAAAGATTAGAAAAGGAGATTATAAAAAAGCTTTTGAAGATGCGGACTTTGTTATTGAAGAAGAATTTAATTTTCCTCCAGGTGATCATGTTGCTATGGAACCTAGAGCTTCAGTAGCAGAGATTAAAACAAATGGAGATGTCATTATTCATTCTACAACTCAAGCACCATTTGTTGTAAAAGAACTTCTTTCATTTAATTTTGATATCCCTGCAGGAAAAATTAATGTTATTGCACCTCCTATTGGTGGAGGTTTTGGTGGAAAAGCAGGACTACAACTTGAAAGTTTAGCATATATTTTATCAAAAGCAGTTGATGGAACCCCAGTAAAAGTAGTTAATACAAGAGAAGATGATATGGTCTCTTCTCCTGGTCATATTGGAATGGAAGCTACTGTTAAAATTGCTGGTAATAAAGATGGAAAAATATTAGGTATGGATTTAGATTACTACTTTGATGCTGGTGCATATGCTGATTATGCTGTAAATGTTAGTAGAGCAGCAGCTATATCATGTACTGGTCCATATAAAGTAGAAAACTTAAAATGTAACTCATACTGTATGTATACTAACCATCCATTTGCAACAGCTTTTAGAGGATTCGGACATATAGAACTTGGTTATGTAATCGAAAGAAGTATAGATGTTTTAGCTAAAAAGATGGACATAGATCCTGTTAAACTTAGATTAAATAATGCAATTCAAGAAGGAGATACAGCTCCAACTCAAAGTCTAATGGATAGTAATACAGGTGATCTTAAAGCATGTATTAATAAAACAGCAGATATGATTGAATGGGATAAAGGATCATATATCAAAAAAGATGATAATAAAGTTATTGCTAAGGGTATGGGCTTACTCTGGAAATCTCCAGCAATGCCTACTAACACCGATGCAGGAGCTATTCTTACCTTTAACAATGATGGTAGTGTAAACTTACACAATGCTATTGTTGAAATTGGTCAAGGTACTAAGACAGGTTTAGCTCAAATAGTAGCAAACAAACTTCAAATGCCTGTAGAAAAGGTTCATGTGACTTCTGATGTTAATACACAAACTTCACCACATGATTGGGCTACTGCAGCAAGTAGAAGTCTAATGATGGCAGGTAGAGCTGCAATCGCTGCCTGTGAAGATGCAATGGATCAAATGAAACAAACAGCTGCTAGAGTTCTAAGATGTCCAGCAGAAGATTTATCCGTTGCTAATGAAAAAGTATATATAACTGATGAACCTGAAATTTCATTAGATGTAAAAGATGTATGTTTAGGTTATGTTTATGAAAATGGTAATGCAGTTGGTGGTCAAGTCATTGGAAGAGGAAATTATATTGCTCGTAGGTTAAGCAATATGGATCCTGAAACTGGTGAAGGTAGACCTGCATTAGAATGGACCTTAGGTGCAGAAGCAATTGAAATTGAACTTGATTTAGAAGATTATTCATATCAAGTTACTAAAGCTGCTTCTACAATGGATGTTGGTAATGTTATTAATCCTGATCTCGCTCGCGGACAAGTAGTTGGGGCCATGGCAATGGGATTAAGTTTTGCTAGGAGTGAAGGATTTGTATTTAATAGTCGTGAACAGGTTGATAATGATGTTCTAAGAGACTATAAGATTTTAAGATATGGTGAACATCCAGATTACTTAGTTGACTTTGTTGAAACTCCTCAAGGTGATGGTCCATTTGGAGCACGTGGTTTAGGAGAACAAGGTGTTATTGGTATGCCAGGTGCATTAGCAAATGCTGTTTCAAGAGCAATTGGCAAGGAAATCAATGAACTGCCATTAACCCCAGAACTGATATATAAAAATGCAAAGGAAGGTGATAGTAATGATTAGTTTTGACTTTGACTATTACCAAGCAGAAAATGCAGAAGAAGCTGTAGAAAAGTACTTGGAACTAAAAAATAAAAATAAAAATGTTGCATACTATAATGGTGGTACTGAAATAGTCACATATGCCAGAAAAGACAAAATGAACTTTGATGCTTTAATAGATATAAAAAATATTCCAGCATGTAAAACATTTGAAGATGACGATGATAAAATAGTATTAGGGGCATCACTTTCCTTAAATATC
>JBEPXG010000185.1:0-4026 GCA_041642015.1 Halanaerobiales bacterium | reverse complement strand
AATATATTTATTGCTTTTTTAGGAGCAATGTTAATTACAGGAGCTCTAGGGGTTTTAATACAAAAGTATGTTTATAGGCCTTTATTATCAGAACCAGCCTATATTCCCTTAATTGCAAGTATAGGTATCTTTATTTTTATTGAAAATATTATTAGATTGATAGCTGGACCAACAATAAAACAATTTACAGTAAAACTACCCTTTCAAAATATTTCGCTTTCAAATATAAATATAAATAATGTTTGGGTTTTAATCTTTATAGTTGCTTTAATTTTAATGTTTCTTTTATGGTACTTACTTAAAATGACCAAAATTGGATTAGCTTGGAGAGCAACTGCCCAGGATCTTGAAATAGCAAAAACAATGGGGATTAATACTAATAAAGTTATTTCTTTAAATTTCTTTTTAGGTTACAGTTTTGCTGCATCAGCGGGAATATTAATTGGTATTTTATATAATTCAATCTATCCAACTATGGGTAGTGTTGTTTCATATAAGATGCTTGCAATAATAGTACTTGGTGGTTTAGGAAATCCATTTGGAACAGTTGTAGCAGCATTATTAATAGGGTTTATCGAAACTATGATTGGTGGTTATATAGGATTTTTTATACCAAGAAATGCAATAGCATTTATTGCTTTAGTTATAATATTGTTAATTAGCCCAAAGGGTTTATTTACCCAAAAATCCAGGATATAGAGGAGGAGAGTATTTTAAATGTATGCAATTGTTGTAATGATAAATGTTGGAATTTTTGTTCTTTTAGCTCTCAGCTTAAATATTATAACTGGATATGCGGGTCAGCCTAATATAGGGCAGGGAGCCTTTTTTGGGATTGGAGCATATAGTGCTGCTATTTTAACAGGAAAATTCGGTATATATTTTTGGTTTGCAATGCCATTTGCAGCAATTATTACAGGCTTTATTGGTCTGTTTTTAGGTTTGATAAGTATTAGGATTAAAGAAGATTTTTTAGCTATTGTTACTATTGCATTAAATTTTATAGTAGCGGCAGTATTTCAAAATGTAGAGTTTTTTGGAGCTGCAATGGGATTAGCTGTTCCTACTCCTTATTGGTTTGGTAGTCCTTTATCATATAGGGGTTATCTATATCTTGTAATAGTATTAATAATTTTAGTAGTTATATTTTCTAAACTTATTGAAAAATCATGGATAGGTCTAGCATTAGGTGCAATACGTAATAATGAGATGGCGGCTGATTCTTTAGGCATAGATACCAAAAAGTTTAAAATACTAGCTTTTGTATTAGGAACAGCTATAGCTGGACTAACAGGAGCTGTATATGCACATTATATGACCTTCATTATGGCATCTGATTTTAACTTTATTACCTCTGTAACAATATTATCAATGGTTATATTAGGTGGAAATAATACAATCAGAGGTCCAATAGTAGGAGCAATAATTTTAGGTTTAATACCAGAGTTATTTAGATTTATTTCTGATTATAGATTATTAGTCTATGCCACTATCTTAATTTTAATGATAAGATTTCAACCTTCAGGATTACTTGGAGATGATAGTTTTGTATGGTCTAGATTAAAAGCTTTAAAAACTAAATTTATGGAAAAAAGGAGGGCACAATAGATGGTAGAAGACATTTTAAAAATTAATAAGGTAACCAAAAAATTTGGTGGCCTGGTAGCTCTCCGAGATGTTTCATTTAATGTACAAAAAAATCAAATTACCGGTTTAATTGGACCAAATGGAGCCGGTAAAACAACACTCTTTAACACAATGTCTGGTGTATATAAAGCAGATCGTGGTGAAATACTGTTTAATGATGAAAACATTATAAATCTACCTGCCCATAGGATAGCTGATATTGGAATTGCAAGGACTTTTCAGATTGCAAGACCATTTTTAGATTTAACTGTTACCGAAAATGTATTAGTTGGTCTAGGAGAAAAAAATTATCAAGGAATAATAAAACCATTTAAATTAAGTAAAAATGCTGTAAATATAAAAAAAGCAAATGATATTTTAGAAATGGTAGGTATGGCTGAATTTAATAAACATAAAGCATCTGATCTTAGTCTGGGTTATAAGAGAAGACTAGGTATAGCTAGAGCTTTGGCTTTAGATCCTGAAATATTAATGTTAGATGAACCTTTAGCAGGTTTAGGAAAAGATGTTTCAAGCAAAATGCTTGAATTAGTACAAAAACTTAAAGAAGATAAAATGACAATTGTTATAATAGAGCATGATATGGAAGCAATAATGAGTATCTGTGATAAAATTATAGTCTTAAATCAAGGTGAAAAGATTGCAGAAGGAAAACCAGAAGAAATTCAAAACAATAAAGAAGTGGTTGAAGCATATCTTGGGAAGGATGAGATAAATGCTTGAAGTTAATAATATTAATGTGTTTTATGGTGAATCTCAAGCATTATATGATGTTTCTCTTACAGTTAAAAAAGGCGAATTTGTTACAATTATTGGAGCAAATGGAGCAGGTAAAACTACAATAATGAATACTATAATGGGTCTATTAAAACCTAAAAGTGGAACTATCAAATATAATGATACAGAGTTAACTAAAATTAATCCTTGGGAAAGAACTAATTTAGGGATATCTTATGTACCTGAAGGTAGAAGAATCTTTCCAGAATTAACTGTAACGGAAAATCTTAGAGTTGGTGCATATAAACTGAAAGATGAAAAAAAATTAAAAGAAAATTTAGACTATGTTTATGAATTATTTCCTAGATTAGAGGAAAGAAAAAATCAGTTAGCTGAAACAATGAGTGGTGGAGAACAACAAATGCTAGCAATTGGAAGGGCTTTAATGTTGTCACCAGAATTAATTTTAATTGATGAAGTATCAATGGGTCTTATGCCTATATTAGTAAATAAGGTTTTTGATGTTATAGATAAGTTAAATAAAAAAGGTATAACTGTATTATTAGTAGAACAAAATGCGACCAAGGCTTTAAATTATGCTGATCGAGGATATCTATTAGAAGTTGGAAATATTGTCAAAAGTGATAGTTGTAAAAATTTAATAAATGATGAAATGATAAAAAAGGTTTATTTAGGAGGATAAAAATGTGTGGAAGATATTTTTTAAATATAGAACTAGATAAACTTGCAAATAGATATAATATAAACGATATTCCTGATGAGTTACTAAATCACCAGGGCGAAATATTCCCCTCGAATAATGCTCCTGTTGTTTACAATAATGAAAAAGGGAGAAAAATATCTTTAATGAATTGGGGTTTTAGAACTTCTTATTCAAATAATCTTGTAATAAATGCAAGAAGTGAAACTGTTCATAAAAAGAATTTATTTAAAGAATCATTTCATACTAGGAGATGTCTTATACCAGCAACTGGTTTTTATGAATGGAAAAAGGTGAATGATAAAAAAGAAAAATATTTTATAAATATAAAAGATAAAGAATATTTTTCACTTGCTGGAATCTATAATTATTTTCAAATTGGCGGCAATGAAAGGTTAGCTTATACAATTCTAACAAGAGACGCACCTCAAGAGCTAATAAATATACATGACCGTATACCGGTTATAATTAAAAAGGATGAGGAAGAGGAATGGTTAGAAAATATATTTACCCCAAGAATTTTTGACTATTTATCTCAAAAGGACTTAGATTTTGAGGCTAAAACCATATGAAAGAATTCACGCAAGTCTGAAAATTTAAAATAATTAGCAGGAACATTAGTATACAATATTGAATATATATGTACAAGAGTTCAATTTATCATTATAAAGAGAAGAATAATAAGGAGGAGAGATTAAATTGAAAAAACTCTTAATAACTGTTTTAACTTTATCATTAATATTTGCTTTTAGTGTGGTTGGATTAGCACAGACTTATACGGTTGGTACTAGTGCAGGATTTCCACCTTTTGAGTATGTTGAGGATGGAGAAATTGTTGGATTTGATATTGATCTAATGAAAGCAATTGGAGAAGAAATGGGTTTTGATGTTACATTTGAAGACATAGCATTTGATTCACTTATCCCAGCTTTAAAAACAGG
>JBEPXG010000184.1:0-4040 GCA_041642015.1 Halanaerobiales bacterium | reverse complement strand
AAGTGCTTCAACCCAAGAAATTGTTGATGCTTCAGAAAGATTAGCTGAAATGGCTCAGAGACTATCAAACAATGTAGATCAGTTTAAAATATAATATATCTTTAATATAAATGCTATCTTTTCATTAAATTAATGGAGATAGCATTTTTATTTTTAACATAAAAAACTAATACCAATAAAGAATTAACTTTAAAAATTAAATATTACGAGCAAATCACCTATAAACATCTTAGGTGATTTTTTTATCTAAAATGATATAAATCATAGTAAATATCAAAACAGACCAATATAATAAGATTAACAGTTGAGAGGAGGAGCAACTTATGAAGAAAAAATTAAGAATAACAATTATATCAGGTCTTTTAATATTAGCAGCCTGGATTAGCTATTGGATCGGTTTTGATAGATACTATTTTGATTACTTAATGATTATTGCTGCTGTAATAGCAGGCTATCAGGTAGCCTTAAATGCATATAATACCTTAAAGAGAAAAGTATTAAGCATAGATGCCTTAGTAACTATAGCAGCTATAGGAGCACTGTTTATTGGTGAATACTGGGAATCAGCTGCAGTTACCTTTCTATTTACCTTTGGCTCCTATCTTGAAGCAAGAACTATTGGTAAAACAAGAAATGCAGTTTTTGAACTAATGGAAATGGCACCAAATAAAGCAAATGTAAGAAGAGATAACAAAGAGGTAAAAGTAGATGCTGATCAAGTTAAAGTGGGAGAAACGGTAATTATAAGACCAGGTGAGAAGATACCAGTTGATGGTAAGGTAATTAAAGGTGAAAGTGATGTCAACCAGGCTTCAATAACTGGTGAATCGAAACCACAGAAAAAAGAAATTGATGATGAAGTATTTAGTGGTACAATAAATGGTAAAGGATATCTTGAAGTAAAGGCAGAAAAAGTTGGTCATGATACTACATTTTCAAAAATAATTGATCTTGTAGAAGAAGCTCAAGAAGAAAAGGCTCCAACTGAGAAAATGATGGAGAAGTTTTCAAAGTATTATACTCCAGGAATTATAGTATTATCAATAGCAGCATATCTAATAACATTTGATATTAGATTAGCATTAACACTACTTGTAATTGGTTGTCCAGGTGCATTAGTAATATCAACCCCAATATCAATTGTATCAGGTATTGGTAATGCAGCTAAAAACGGTGTACTTATCAAAGGTGGTAAACATCTAGAAAAAGCAGGAAAGACAGATGTTGTAGTATTTGATAAAACAGGTACCCTAACACAGGGTAAACCAAAGGTTACAGATATAAAAAACTATAATATATCAAAAAATGAGTTAATAAATTTAGCTGTTTCTTCAGAAAAAAACTCAGAACACCATCTTGCTCAAGCGGTATTAAACCTTAAAGAAAATTTAGATTCATTAAAATCACCAGATAAATTTGAATCTATTACAGGTAAAGGTATAAAAGCTAAAATAAATAATGATGAAGTATTGATTGGCAATAAAAAGCTCTTAATTGAGCATAATATAAATATATCAGAAAATATTTTAAAAGACAAAAATGAGTTTAACAAAGAAGGTAAAACAACTATTTTTGTAACTAAAAATAATAATGTGGTTGGACTATTAGCAATATCTGACCCACCAAGAGAAAAAGCTAAATCAACAATTACTAAATTAAAGAATAAAGGATTAAAAACGATAATGTTAACCGGTGATGAAGAAAAAATAGCTAAATCAATAGCTCATAAGTTAGGTATTGATGAATATAAAGCAGGACTCTTGCCTGAAGATAAGGTAAATGAAATAAAAATAATACAAAATCAAAATAATATTGTCACTATGATAGGTGATGGTATCAATGATGCTCCATCATTAGCAGTAGCAGATATTGGGATTGCAATGGGAGCTGCCGGAACAGATGCAGCAATTGAAACAGCAGATATTGCATTAATGGCTGATAATATAGAAAAGGTACCTTATGCATTAGGCTTAAGTAAAAGTACCTCAGTGAATATAAAACAAAACATTATCTTTGCTGTTTTAGTAGTATTTACATTATTAGCAGGTGTACTTGGAAGAAGAGTATTCTTAGCTTCAGGAATGATGGTTCATGAAGTAAGTGTTCTATTAGTAACACTTAATGCAATGAGACTATTAAGTTATAACAAAAACACATTTTTAGGAAAGTTAATAAAAGCATAACTAAAAATTATTAAATTTTAAGGAGGAATTATAATGAGAAAAGTTAAATTATATCTTGAAGACCTAAGTTGTCCAGACTGTGCAAAAAAGATAGAAAAGATCTTAAATAAGACCGATGGAGTAGAAAATGCAGATGTCCATTTTACAACAGGAAAGGCAAATGTTGAATATGATCCTGAAAATATTAATGTAGAAGGACTAAAAGATGCAGTCTCAACAACCGGTTATCAAGTAATTAAAGTGAGGTAGTAAAAATGAGTGAACATTTATGTGTATCAAAAGTACCTATCTTTTCAGGTCTAAACCAAAAAAGATTAAAAGAGATTAATAAAGTTGTAAAACATCGGGTTTACAGTAAAAATGAAATAATATTTATGGAAGGTGATCCAGCACAAAATATTCATATAATTAATTCTGGTCAAGTGAAAATATTTAATACTTCTACAGAAGGTAAAGAATATATTATTAGATTACTTGAAGAAGGAGATTTTTTTGGAGAACTAATCCTATTTAAAGAAGAAGCAATATCATATAGTGCCCGAGCTTTAACTGAAGTATCAGTCTGTTTAATTAATAAAAACGATCTTGAAACATTAATTAAAGATAATCCTAAAATCAGTAATGAACTTTTAACTGCATTAAGCAGCAGACTAAAACAGGTTGAAGAAAAAGCATATTCCTTGGCTTTAGATGATGCAAGAATTAAGACAATAAAACTACTAAATAAACTTGCACAGGAAAAAGGGGAGAAAAAAGATAAAGGAACTATGATAGAACTTCCTTTAACAAGAGATGGATTAGCAAGTCTCATGGGAATGACACAGGAAACCTTAAGTAGAAAACTGTCAGAATTAGAAACCGAGAAAAAAATTAAGTTAATTGGAAGAAAGAAAATATTAATAAAAGATGACCTCTTTAATACTTAATATATAGTTGATTAAATCTATCAGATATGCTATTATATATATGTACCCACAAGGGGTATAAAGGAGTGATTAAAGTGACTAATCTAACATTAAAAGTAGAAGGAATGTCATGTCAGCACTGTGTTAAGACAGTAAAAGAAGCTCTACTTTCAAATGAAGGAGTAAATAAAGCAGATGTGAATTTAGAGGATAATAAAGCATTTGTTGAATATGACAGTGATAAAGTTTCAAAAGATGTTTTAATTAAAGCTGTAAATGATAGTGGATATAAAGCAAGTGAATAGTTAAAAATATAAACACAGTAATATATAGTTGTTTTAATTACCCCACAAGTTTTTGTGGGGTTTGTTGTATCAACAGATAATATTTAAAATAATACATATAGTTGTCATAAAAATTAGCAAAACTTGACAATAATACTCTGCTATGTTAATCTTAAATTACAATACCCTTAAGGGGTATATAAAGGGGTGGAAATTATGACTGAAAATATAACCTTGAAAATAGAAGGTATGAGTTGTGCAGCTTGTTCACAGGCTGTAGAAAAGGCTTTAAATAAAACAGAAGGTGTTAGTGAAGCAAATGTAAACTTGCCTGCTGAAAAAGCCTATATAGAATATGATCCTCTAAAATTAGATTTAGATGATTTAATAAAAGTTGTACAAAACAGTGGTTATGATGTAGAAAGAAAAAAAGAGAAGATATCATTTAAAGTTGGTGGTATGAACTGTGCTAGTTGTTCTCAAGCTGTTGAGAATACATTAGCTGAAGTAGATGGTATCTATGAAGCAAACGTTAATATTGCAAATGATACAGGAACAGTAATATATGATCCAAATATAATTACAAAAGATGATTTAGAAGAGTTTGTATCAAATGCTGGTTATGAACTTACAAAGTTTTTTGACGAAACAGAATATAAGAAATCAAA
>JBEPXG010000183.1:0-4057 GCA_041642015.1 Halanaerobiales bacterium | reverse complement strand
TTCGGTCTTTATTATCAATTTTGATAACCTTAACCTTTATTTCATCACCTTCACTTAATACATCAGTAACTTCATCTATATGTCTATCAGCTATTTTAGAGATGTGAACTAAACCTTCTTTACCAGGAAGTATTTCTACAAATGCTCCAAAGTTCATTATCTTAACTACTTTACCTTTGTATACTTCACCAACTTCAACTTCTCTGGTTAAGTTTTCTATCATTTCTTTAGCTCTTAAACCATTTTCTTGACCCTCAGCTAAAATAAAGATAGTTCCATCATCTTCAATATCAATCTTAGCATCAGTTTCATCAATGATTTTATTAATCATCTTTCCACCAGGACCAATAACATGTCTTATTTTATCAGGATTAATTTTCATTGTAGTAATTAATGGAGCAAATTCAGATAGATTTTCTCTAGGTTCATCTATTACTTCAAGCATCTTATCTAAGATGTATAAACGGCCTTCTTTAGCTTTGTTTAATGCTTTTTTAAGTAATTCTTGTGATAAACCAGTTATTTTAATATCCATCTGTAATGCAGTTATACCATTTGGAGTACCTGCAACTTTAAAGTCCATATCTCCATAATGATCTTCCATACCTTGAATATCTGATAAAATAGCATATTCATCATCTTCTTTGATTAAGCCCATAGCAATTCCAGATACAGGGTTTTTAATTTTTACACCAGCATCCATTAATGCCATTGAACTACCACATATACTTGCCTGAGATGATGAACCATTAGATTCTAGGACTTCTGATACTACACGAATTGTATAAGGAAACTCTTCTTTAGAAGGAATCATTGGTTTTAAGGCTCTTTCACCTAAATGACCATGTCCTATTTCTCTTCTTCCTGGAGAACGTAAGAAGTTTGTTTCACCTACACTATATGGTGGGAAATTATAGTGATGCATATATCTTTTTGTTTCATCTTCACCAAGACCAAATATTACTTTTTCATCACTACTAGCACCTAAAGTTACTACACTTAATACTTGTGTTTCACCTCTTGTGAAAATAGCTGAACCATGAGTCCTAGGTAAACTATCAACTTCACCCCAGATTGGTCTTATCTCATCATGATCTCTTCCATCTGGTCTTTTCTTATCTTTAATAATCATTTCTCTTACTTTTTCTTTAGTTAGATTATCAAAAATAGTACTCAACATTTTACTGTATTCATTTTCTCTATCTTCAAAATCATCTAATTGTTCTTTTAGATATTCTAAAGTTTCTTCTTTAAGTTGGTCGATAAGTTCACTTCTTTTAAGTTTATCTACAGTATCAATTGCATCTTTTAACTTATCAGAAGCATATTCTCTAATTAAGTTTTCAATATTTTCTTCAACATCATTTACTAATGGAATTTCAGTTTTTTCTTTACCAGCTTCATCTCTCATCTGTTTTTGAAGCTCAACAATCTTTTTAATTGCTTGATGAGCTTTATCAATAGCTTTAAGCATAATATCTTCACTTACTTCGTCAGCAGCAGCTTCAACCATTAATACAGCATCTTCTGTACCAGCAACAGTTAAATCAAGTTTAGAATTTTCTCTCTGTTCTTCATTTGGATTAATAACTAATTCATCATCTACTAACCCAACTTTAACTCCACCAACTGGTCCATCAAATGGAATATCTGACAACATTAATGCTGCTGATGCACCATTCATTGCTATTATATCTGGTTCGTGATCACCATCTACAGATAATATTGTTGCAATTACTTGAACATCATGTCTCATTCCATCAGGAAATAATGGTCTTAAAGGTCTGTCAATTAATCTTGCAGACAATGTAGCAAAATCACGTGGTCTACCTTCTCTTCTGTTTACACTTCCGGGAATTTTACCGATTGAGTATATTCTTTCTTCATAATTAACCATTAAAGGGAAGTAACTTATACCCTCTCTTGGTCCTGACATGGTTGCAGTAACTAAAACCATAGAATCTCCATATTTTACAGTAACTGCACCATTAGCCTGTTTGGCTACTTTACCGGTTTCAAACTCTATATCTGTACCGGCAAAATCTGTTTTCCACTTATTGGTCATACGTTTTTTTCCTCCTTATGTTTCTATAAATTAATAATATTTACAATAAAGAGCGGGTATAACCCGCTCTCTTAAATTACTATTTAAATTAACCTCTAATACCAAGACTAGAAATTAATTCACGATATCTTTCAACATCTTTATTTTGTAAATACTTTAATAACTTTCTTCTTTGACCAACCATCTTAAGTAATCCTCTTCTTGAAGAATGGTCTTGTTTATGGTCTTTTAAATGTGAAGTTAATTGAGAAATACGTTCTGTTAATAAAGCAATTTGTACTTCTGGAGAACCAGTATCTTTTTCATCTCTTTGATACTTTTCAATAATCTCTTGTTTTCTTTCTTTAGTTATCAATTCTTTCACCTCCTAAGTTATTAATACGCCCTATACCAAGTAAAAGTTGAGGATTCTTTCACCTAGTCTAAGGTAGATGTCTAACAGAAAAATTATATCATAGAAGCTCTTTGATGTAAAGAATGTCATCTTTTATTGTTGCAACTAAATCATCAACATCCTTAAACTCTTTTTCACCTCTTAGAAATTCAATTAGTTCTAATCTAACAAACTCTCCATATATATCTCCTTCAAAATCAGGTATATGAACTTCAATAGTAAAGTTATCATCATCAAATGTTGGTTTGTGGCCAAAATTTGCTACCCCTTTATACTTCTTATGACCTAAATATACATATACTGCGTAAACTCCATCAGGTGGTAAAACATATGCTGTATCCGGTTTAATATTAGCTGTTGGGATACCAAGTTTTCTACCACGACCAAACCCTTTAACAACTTCACCTTCTAAGATAAAATTATTATCTAAATGCTTTTTTACTTCTTTTAATTTACCTGCTTTAACAAGGTCGCGTATTATACTACTTGAAATTTTATGATCTACTATTTTTAAAGGTTTGACTGCAGTTATCTCAATACCGAATTCTTTTCCTAACCTTTTAAGTTTAGAGATGTTTCCATCTCCTTTATGACCTAACTTGAAATCAGTTCCAACTACTATGTGCTTAGTATTAAGATTTTTGACGATTATTTTTTTGAAAAATTCATCAAAAGGTGTAAGAGCTAAATCTTTAGAAAAGTTCATTTCAAAATAATAATCAAAGTGCATTTCTTTTAAGGTCATTATTTTTTGTGATCTAGTGCTTAAATAGTAATGTGAATTCTCATCTCCAATAATTTCCTGAGGGTGAGGCTCAAAAGTTAATATACCACTTTTAAAACCTTTTTTATCAGCTATTTCCAATGTCTTATTTAATATCTTTTTATGTCCTTTGTGAATTCCATCAAAAGAACCTATAGCTATTACATTTTCATCTATTTCGTATTGATCAAATGTATTGCTTTTTATTATATTCATTTTTAACCTCCATTTGAAAATACTCTCAGTGGTTGTATATATATATCGCTATCTTTTTCTTTTATTTCACTTATTGAAATAAATTCATTTTTACAGTAAATTAAAACCTTTTCACCAATTTCAAGATCATTAGGCCAGATATCAAAGTTTTTTTCTATTAATTTGGTACCATTTGCAGCATACTTATATGCATAATCCTTAACAATCATCTTTCTATTATCAAATGGACTATCCATTGAAATCAACAAATTATTTAAATTTTCAGCATTGATTTCATCTAATTGTATTGAATTATCCAAATTAAAAGGGCCTGAAGCTGTTCTTAATAAATTACTAAGATGTGATACAGTATTTAGTTGTTCTCCAATATCACGAGCCAAAGACCTAATATAGGTTCCTTTAGAACAATTAACTTTTATTTTAATAATAGGTAATTCAATACTTATAATATCAATACTAAAAATTGTAACATCTCTATTTTCTATTTCAATATTTTCATCATTGCGAGCATAATGGTACAATCTTTTGCCTTTAACCTTTACAGCAGAATATATAGGAGGTTTTTGTTTTATCTCTCCTATAAATGAATTAACTACCTTTTTTATTTCTTCTTTATTAA
>JBEPXG010000182.1:0-4079 GCA_041642015.1 Halanaerobiales bacterium | reverse complement strand
ATTGTCGCTCACTCATCTGTCCATGTGCAATAGCAATTCTTGCTTCAGGTACTAAATTATTTATAAATTCAGCCTTTTTATTTATATCTTCAACTCGATTATGAACAAAATAAACTTGACCATTTCTAGATAGTTCTTTATTAATAGCATCTTGAATTAAAGTTTGATCAAATTCTCTTATATATGTTCTAATAGGATATCTATCTTTAGGTGGGGTTTCAATTACACTCATATCCCTTACTCCAATCAAAGACATATGCAATGTTCTTGGTATTGGAGTCGCTGTCAAGGTTAAAACATCAACATTTGACTTCAAAGATTTAAGCTTCTCCTTATGTGCAACACCAAAACGTTGTTCTTCATCCACAACTAATAAGCCTAAATCATTAAAAACCACATCTTTTGAAACTAATCTATGAGTACCTATAACAATATCAACTTTTCCTTTTGCTAGATCTTTAATTGTTTCTTTTTGTTGAGCTTTTGTTCTAAATCTACTTAACATTGCTACTTTTACAGGATATTGATCAATTCTATCTTTAAATGTTTTATAATGTTGTTGTGCTAATATAGTTGTAGGAACTAATACAGCAGTTTGTTTACCATCCATAGCAGCTTTAAATGCAGCACGGATAGCAACTTCAGTTTTACCATATCCAACATCCCCACATAAAAGTCTATCCATTGGTGTATCTGATTGCATATCATCTTTAATATCTTCAATAGCTTTAAATTGATCCGGTGTCAACTCATGTGGAAAATCTTTTTCAAATTCTTTTTGCCATTCATTGTCTTCAGAAAAAGAATATCCTTCTGTCATCTCTCTTTCTGCATATAGTTCAAGTAAACCAATTGCCATCTTTTTTACTGAGTTTTGAACTCTTTTTTTAACTTTCTGCCATTCGTTACCTCCTAATTTATATAGCTTAGGAGTTTTGGTATCAGAACCTATATATTTTTGAACTAAATGTATTTTTTCCGTAGGTACATATAATTTATCTGTATCTTTATATTTTATTAATAAATAATCCTGGTGCTTATCTTGCACTTCAAGAGTTTTTACACCTAAATACTTTCCTATACCGTGATTTTCATGAACTACATAATCTCCTTTAGAAAGTTCATTTACAGAAGATATTCTTACTCCTTCTTCAAAGTCTGAAATCTTTCTTTTACGTTGTTGTTTTTTCCCTATGATTTCTTTTTCAGTATAAACAGCTAACTTTAAGTCATCAAGAATAAAACCCCTTGAAAAACTTTCATCAAATATATTTATTTTGTGTTCGTAAATATTATTACCATATATATTGTCTATATTAGATTCTTTTAAAAAGTTAGATAATTTTTTTGCTTTTGATTCAGTATTAAGGGTAAGTAATACAGTATAATCATTATTTTTTAATTCAACTAATCTTTGTTTTACTAATTCAAACTGGCCATTAAATGATTCAACTCCACTAGTCTTAAATTCAATTTTTGGTTTAATTTGATTTAATGGACTTTCTTTTATCTCATCTGTAAAATATAATCCATCGAATTTATGATCATAATCAATAAAATCATCTTCAGTTAAAAATATCTGTGAATAAGAAGGTAAAATGTTTCCTTGTTCTAATAATGACATTGTTGTTTCTTCTATATCTCTTTGAAAGGAGGATAAACGTTGCCATACTCTTTCACTATTATCATAGATTACATAATAATCTTCACCCATATAATCAAAAATAGTGCTTAATTTATCTTTATAAAAGTAAGGTAAAAACTGTTCATACCCTTCAAAATAATGATGTTCACTAATTTTTTCCAAATATTCATGACTTAATTCATTTAAATATTCTGCCTCTTTTTTACTGTTTGTATTATATAACCTTTGAATCTGGGTTTTATAATCTTTTTTTATTTCTGGTAAAAAACTATCGATATCATTTTTGTTAAAAACAATTTCATTAACAGGTGTTATTGATATTTGATCAATATTTTCTACAGAACGCTGAGATTCAACATTGAAAAACCTGATAGAATCCACTTCATCACCAAATAGTTCTATTCTAATTGGATCATCATATATTAGGCTATATATATCTAATATACCACCTCTTATACTAAATTGCCCTGGCTCTTCTACCATTTTTTCTCTTCTATAACCTAATTGAATTAATTTTGAACTAACTTTATTTAGATCAATAGTACTATCTATATCTATTCTAATACTATTATTAGAAAAGTAACTTTTAGGCATTAACTTTCTTAAAATAGATATACCACTTGTTATAATAATATTATTTTTATTTTTAAATTCCAACTCATTTAAAACATTAATTCTTTCTTTTAAAATATTATAATCAGGATTGATTTTTTCATGAGGTAAAGTTTCTATTTCAGGAAAAATGTTTACTCTTTTTTTATCAATAATTCTTATTAGATCTTCATAAATATCATCAATCCTGCTATTATCATGTGTTATAATTAATACCTTTTTATTTAATTTTTGTATAATATTGGAAACAACAAAAGAAAAAGAGGCCTCTTCTGGCCCAACTACTTTAACCTTCTTATTATTGTTTATAGAATTCATTAAATTCTTTATTTTATTGTTTTCTCTTATAGTTTTAGTTTTTAACATAAATCCACCTATTCAAATACAAATACAAAAATAACCCCTAATACACAACTACGGGCCTAATTATTAATTAAATTTATTCATTGCACTAGAAACACCATTATTTAAAAGTTCTAAAACAATCTTATCTATAGAATCTAATACCATACTAATTTCATTTTTTTGTTCTTTATTAAACTTTTGCAAAACATAATCAGTGATTTCTAATTCAACAGGTCTTCCAATTCCAATTCTAATTCGTTTGATTTGATTAGTATCAAAATATTCCATTATTGATTGTAAACCTTTATGACCTCCACTACTACCGCTTTTTTTAATCCTTACTTTCCCTGCAGGTAGATCAAGATCATCATAAATAATAATAATATCTTCTAATTTAATATTATATTTATTTGCTAATTTTTTAACAGCTCTTCCACTTCTATTCATATAAGTCAAAGGTTGAGCTAATAATACTTTTTTATTATTAATTTCACCTTTTGCAACTAATGATTCGCAGTCTTTATCAATATTTTTAATATCAAATTTGTTTGATATTTTTTTAATAGCCATAAATCCTACATTGTGTCTTGTTTCAGCATATTTCTTACCTGGATTGCCTAAACCAACTATTAATTTCAAATTGAAAACCTCCAGCTAACATATTAAGAAACTTAAGACGTAATCCAAAAAGGATTACGCCTATATTATTTATTTAATTATATTTTCTTAATATTATTTCTGGTAATAATCTTTATCTTCTACGTCTTCTTGTTCTTCGCCTTCTTCTCCCTCTACTTCTTCTCCTTCTTCACCAATAACTTCTGGTTCGATAAATTCTTCTTCGAGTTCTTCTTCCTCTTCTTCCTCGATTTCTTCGGAAGGAGCAACGATTGTTACGATTACATCTTCAAGAGAATTAATTAATGTAACTTCTTCAGGTACTTCTAAATCTCCAACCTCTAATGAATCACTTAATGTTAATTCACTGATATCTAATTCAATCTCATCAGGAATATTTGTTGGTAGAACTTCAATATCTACCTCTCTCATTAATTGTTGTAATACTCCACCTTCTCTTACACCTGGAGCATCTCCAACTAATTTGATTGGAACAGTAATATGAATTGTTTCATCCATAGAAATTTGTTGGAAATCAACATGAATGAGTTCATCTTTAATTACATCTTTTTGAAAATCTTTAATCATTACTGTTTCTTCTTCACCATCAATTGTTAGGTCAATAATAGCATTACTATGAATTTTACCTCTTAAATCTAGAGGATTAACAGTTAATGCCTGTGGTTCTCTGTTACTTCCATATACAACACCAGGAATTAATCCATTTCTTCTAAGTCTTCTTGCAACACCTTTACCAGTTTCATCTCTCTTTTCAACTTCAATACTATATCTGTGCATAACATAATTCACTCCTTAAATAATATTAAAATAATACACTTACAGATAAATCTTTAAAAAT
>JBEPXG010000181.1:0-4100 GCA_041642015.1 Halanaerobiales bacterium | reverse complement strand
GGCGGTAATCCCGCTAAGGCTTTAGAACGTGGAACGGTTTCTAGTGGTATTTTAACCATAATTGGTGCATTTTTCTTAATTAGATTTATGATCGGTGACATGGGTGTATTTTATGCTGTAGTGGCAGGCCTTTTAGCCGGTATTTTAATTGGAAGAATCACAGAGTACTATACATCAGAACATTTCGGACCTGTTAAGTACATAGCTGAGCAGTCTCAGTCCGGTGCAGCAACAAATATTATCAGTGGATTATCTGTAGGAATGAGAAGTACACTATTTCCTATCCTAGTTATCGCTGTAGTAATATTTATTGCTTATCATTTTGCAGGACTTTACGGAATTGCAATGGCTGCTGTAGGTATGTTAGCTACAACAGGTGTTACTTTATCTATAGATGCATATGGTCCAATTGCTGACAATGCAGGTGGAATTGCTGAAATGGCAGAACTTCCTCCTGAAGTCAGAGAAATTACTGATCAATTGGATTCAGTTGGTAATACAACAGCTGCGATTGGTAAAGGTTTTGCTATTGGTTCAGCTGCATTAACAGCATTATCATTATTTGCAGCATTTTCTTCAGCCGTTAATTTAGAAAGTATTAGTTTAACTAATCCTAATGTTATTATTGGGCTATTCATTGGTGCTATGTTACCTTTCTTATTCTCTTCTTTAACAATGGATGCAGTTGGTAAAGCTGCTTTCCAAATGATCGAAGAAGTTAGAAGACAGTTTAAAACTATCCCTGGCATAATGGAAGGAACAGGAACACCAGATTATAAGAAATGTGTTGATATTTCAACAGCAGCGGCACTTAAACAGATGGTAATTCCCGGCTTATTAGCTGTAATCGTACCAGTAGTTGTTGGATTATGGAATGTACAAGCTCTTGGTGGACTATTAGGTGGAGCTTTAAGTTCCGGTGTGTTATTAGCTATCATGATGGCAAATTCCGGTGGAGCATGGGATAATGCCAAAAAATATATTGAATCAGGTCACTTAGGTGGCAAAGGAACAGATACTCATGCAGCTTCAGTTGTAGGAGATACTGTTGGTGATCCTTTCAAAGATACATCAGGACCATCACTAAATATATTAATTAAGTTAATGACAATCGTTTCACTAGTATTTGCACCACTATTTTTATAAAATAATAAAAATATAAGTAAAACTAATATTATGATATAAAAAGGGCAATTATCTTCTGTATAGGGGATTTTTGCCTTTTTTTATTTTATACCTAAGAGGTGATATAATGAATGTAAGAGATGATAATATGTGTTTTGCCTGTGGAGAGGATAATCCAATTTCACTAGGCTTAAAGTTCGAAAAAATAGGGGATAGAAAAGTAAAAGCAGAGTTTACACCAGATAAAGTTCACCAGGGTTATGATGGTATTATGCATGGTGGTCTAATAACAACACTGATGGATGAAGCAATGGCAAAGGTTTTAACCTTAAATGGAATCCCTGCCCTTACTGCAAGAATGAGTTTAAGATTTAAAAACCCTGTTCCAATTGGAAAAGAATTGATAATAACTGCAGTAATTGTAAAAAACAAAACAGGATTATACTTAACTGAAGCAGAAGTAAGGGATAAGAAGGATAAATTATATGCAAAAGCTCAAGCTAAGTTTATGAAAGTAGAAAAAGTAGAGGAGGAATAATTAATGAAAAGAGAAAAAGCATATCAACTAGTAAAAGAGAATATAAGTCAAAAGAATTTAGTCAAACACTGTCTAGCAGTAGAAGCAGTTATGAAAAGATTGGCAGAACATTTCGATAAAGATGAAAAGAAATGGGCACTAGCAGGGCTGTTACATGATATTGACTATGAACAGACTGCAGATGATCCTGAAAAACATAGTATTATAGGTGCTGAGATGTTAGAAGACTTAGGTCTTAATGAAGATATCGTTTATGCTGTTAAGGTTCATAACCATGAACATGGTTTTGAAAGAAAGACTTTAATGGATAAAGCACTTTATTCATCTGATCCACTAACAGGATTGATAGTTGCATCAGCATTAATCCATCCTGATAAAAGCTTAAATGCACTTGATACAGAGTTTGTAATGAACAGATATTCTGAGAGTTCATTTGCAAAAGGTGCAGACCGTGATGTAATAGCATCTTGTAAAGATATGGGTTTAAGTCTAGAAGAATTTGTAGGACTTTCTTTAGAAGGTATGAAATCTATTTCTGATGAGTTAGGTCTTTAAAAAAGAACCTAATCTCCGGTGAAGTTTGAAAGGAAGTTGATTATTATGATTTTAGTAACCGGGGCTACAGGACATTTAGGTTTAGTATTAATAAAAGAACTCCTAAAACAGGGTAATAATGAGATTAGAGCATTACTTTTACCAGAAGATAAATCAAATATATTAGATAATCTCAAGATTGATATCTATAGGGGAGATATTTGTAACTATGAATCTCTTTTACCTGCTTTTAATGATGTAGATATAGTTTATCATTTAGCAGGAAAGGTATCTATAAAAGATTATGACCCTGAACTAAAGAAAGTAAATTTAGATGGAACTAAAAACGTAATAAAAGCCTGTTTAAAAACAGGTGTAAACAAATTAATCTATACCAGTACAGTACATGTCTTTCTACCAGATCGATTTAAAGAAGTTAATGAATACTCTCCAATAAAAGTAGACAAACTTAAAGGGGAGTATAGTAAAACAAAAGCATTAGCTACTCTAGAAGTTAAAAAAGCTAGAGAAAGAAAATTAGATACTTTAATAATATATCCAAGTGGACTATTAGGTCCACAAGATTATAGAATATCACCGATGACTAGGATGATGTTAGATCATCTAAAAGGTCGACTGATATGTTCAGTAGAAGGATCTTATGATTTTGTAGATGTAAGAGATGTAGCTAAAGGTATAATAACTGCGGTACAATCAGATAAAAGTAATGAATATATACTTTCAGGAATAAATATTTCAATCGAAGATATTTTTAGGATTTTAGATAATATCAAAAAACCCTTTTTTAGAAGCTTTAACCTTCCACTTTGGATTGCTAGAATGGGAATACCATTTACTTTTTCATATAGTAAGGTAACAGGATGTCAAAATATTTTAACTAAATATGCACTTGATACCTTAAGTTCAAAAACAAAGTTTTCAAATAAAAAGGCAAAAAGAGAGTTAAACTTTAAGACAAGACCAGTTGAAAGAACAATTTATGATACATTTGAATGGTTTAAGGAGCATGGTTTGATCTAATAGGAGGTTAATAAAAATGAGTGCGAGAACAAAATTACTTGAATTCTTAAAGGATAAAGCATATTGTCCTTTAACAAAAGAAGAGTTAATGGAAGAATTTGAGATTTCAAAACAACAAGAACAGTACTTTGAAGATATTTTAAAACAACTAGAACAAGATGGATTAGTATATAAAAGTAAACAAAATAAATATGGACTACCTGAAAAGTTTGACCTTGTAGCAGGAAGAATTGATAAAAACCCCCGTGGTTTTGGATTTTTAATCCCTGAAGAACCTGGTCATGAAGACATATTTATTAATCCTTCAAATTTAAATGGTGCCATGCATAATGATAAGGTCTTTGTAAAAAAAGTTCCTAAAAGTAGAGGGAAAAAATCTGAGGGTGAAGTTGTTAAAATTATAGAAAGAGCAAACCATCAGATAGTTGGTAAGTTTGAAAAAGTAAAAAACTATGGTTTTGTAGTTCCAGATAACAAAAGAATTAGTTTTGATATCTTTATCCCAGGTAACAAGATGAATAATGCTAAAAACAATCAAAAGGTTGTTGCAGAAATAATTGAATGGCCGAAAAAAAATAGAAATCCAGAAGGTAAGATAACTGAAATCTTAGGTTATCAAGATGAAAAAGGTGTTGATATTGAAGCAATTATCCGCCAACTAGATCTTCCTGGTGATTTTCCATCCAAAGTTATTAATGAAGCAAAACAGATTAGTGAAAAAATACCTCAAGATGAAATAAAACGAAGAAAAGATCTAAGAGATCTGCCAATGGTAACTATTGATGGAGAAGATGCAAAGGACTTTGATGATGCAGTATCAATAGAAAAATTAGAAGATAATAAAGTTAGATTAGGAGTTCAT
>JBEPXG010000180.1:0-4114 GCA_041642015.1 Halanaerobiales bacterium | reverse complement strand
GTAATATTAGTAACCGTCTTACAATATAATTAATCAACTGTTAAAACTCCTTTCTGTATTACTAAATTTTTACATAAGTTATATTATCATAGAATTGCCAGGGGGAATCCCCCTGGCAATATATATTATCTAAATTGTTAACATTTAACTCATATTATTTATCTAAGATATAGAAGTATTGTCCTGGACGCATAGGATTGAAGTACCATCCTTTTACCCAGTCGCGCTGAATTCTTGCAGCAAATGGTTGATCTAACCATACATCAATTGCTTGATCATGTGCAATACTTTGAATTTCTTTATAAAGCTCAACACGTTTTTGTGAATCTAGTTCTCCAATACCTTGATCAATTAATGGATCTACATTTTCTTCTGCCCATTCAGCATAGTTCTCTCCACGTTTACCTCCATAGTATCCTTGGGAGTGTAAGAATGGTTGAACAAAGTTATGTGGATCTGGGAAGTCAGCTAACCATCCACCAATTTGAAGTGGAAGTGTACCTCTAGCTGATTCATCTAAGAAAGTAGACCATTGAACTGCTCTTGTATCAATATCAAACTTAGGATTGATTTGCTCTAAGTATGATTTGAAGATATCAGCAGCAGTTTTTCTTGTCATGTTACCAGAGTTATAAAGGATTGTAAGTTTAAATCCTTTTTCCCAAACTTCTCCGTCCCAAGCTTGTCTGAAGTGTTCTTCTGCTTTTTCAAGATCTAATGAATAAACAGGAGAATCATCTTCATATCCTAATAAAGGATTAACAATAGGTCCGCGAAGTTTTTGAGATTGTCCCTGTCTTACTTCTTCGATAAATGCTTTGTAATTAAATGCATAACTAAATGCTTTTCTTACATGAACATCTGTAAAGAAGTCAGAAGGAATACCTTCTCCATCAAGTTCGCCACTACCAATATAGTCATTACCTTGTGTATTAATAGTCCAGTTAAATAACATTGTTAAGTTTTGAAGAACTGGAAGTTCTCTTGTAATTTCAATATTTTCGTCGCCTTCAATTTGATTGAAATACTGATAATCTAATGCGATTGAGTCAGCATCTCCACGTTTTAGAAGTAAGATACGTGTAGTAGGCTCATCAATATTTTTAATAATTACAGTTTTGAAATTAGCTGGTTTACGCCAGTAATTTTCATTTCTTTTAAGAACAACACGGTCTCCATTTACCCATTCTGTAAGAATGAATGGACCTGTACCCATCATTTTATCATATAGTGGGTCATCTTCTTTACCTGGATCATGATATTCTGCTATTGTTTCAGGATTACCATCCCAAGCACCTTGTTCAATACTCCACTCTTTGTCAAGAATACTTGACCATGCAGCATGTTGTGCAAGTATGTTTAAGAATGGTGGATAAGGATTTTCAAGATGGAAAGTTACATTATTACCATCTATAGTAATCTTATCATCTAATACAGCAAAAACTTCTGCTGATTGTTCTGCTGTTAATTCTTGAGGATTTGAAACTCCAACTACTTCTTCAGTTAAGTCACCTAAAGTAGCCATATCTCCAAAGAGAGGTTCATAAAGCATCCACATTGGACCATAAGCACGATCCATAATCATACCTCTTAGGAAACTATACTTAACATCTTCAGGAGTTAAAGCATTACCATTACTAAACTGTACACCTTCACGAATAGGGAAAGTATATTCTGTACCATCTTCAGAAATTAGTCCATTTTCCATTGAAGGTACTTCAGTTGCTAATAATGGTGAAAATTCATTTACTGATTCACCCTGATATTGGATTAAGCATTCATAAACATTATCAATGATTTCAGAACTACCTGTATCATATGAATAATGTGGATCTAATGTACTCTGGTTACCAATAGTAACGTGAGTATAAGTATCTGGACTCTTCACCTCATCTTGTGCTCCTGCAATACTAACTACTGAAAAAACTAAAATAAATGACAACAATAAGACACCAAATTTTCTCTTCATTAAAATTATTCCCTCCTTAAATTATTACTAGCTAATTTGAAAAATTTTAATTATTTCTTCTCACTACTATCTACCTCTGACGTCACCCCCTTTAAAATATAAAAAAGATGGATTTTGGTCTTAATAAAGACCAATAAAACTTAAATGACAGAACTCTTACTAAACTCTATTATTATATTCTATGAATAGGTATGAATTCCTTCCTTTTAAACCAAAAAATCTTTATATGATAAGCATCATAATAGCAATTGTGGTATAATTATAAATTGGTTTTTATCTTTATAAATCATTTTAACTTCTTTTATTAATTAATTTTTCTATTTTTTGTTTCAGTTCTTCCTTTGTTCCGCTATTATCTATTACAATATCAGCCTTTTTTATTTTTTCTTTTAAAGGCATTTGAGCTTTTATTCTCTTTAAAGCATCTTTTCTATCTAAATCATCTCTTTTTTTGAGTCGTTTAATTTGAGTTTCTTTATCAGTATATACGACCCAAGTTTCATCAACTTCATTATCTAGTTCAGTTTCAAATAATAATGGTGCATCTAATACAATGATTTTATCATCTCTGTTCTGTTTTATTCTTTTATTAATTACTTCAAATATTTTGTGATGAGTAATTGATTCAAGTTTTTTTAATTTGTTTAAATCATCAAATACAATTTCACCTAATTTTTTCCTATTTATACTTCCATCCTTATCAATAACAATTTCCCCAAATTCTCTTTTTATTTTATCAATTGTATCTTGATAAGTTAAAATTTCATGTGCTATTTTGTCTGAATCTATTACTGTTATTTTTAATTCTTCTAAGAATTTTGCTACAGTACTTTTTCCAGTAGCAATTCCACCTGTTAACCCAATAATCAAGTTATACACCTCTTATGATTGGCAATTTGGACAAAATCTTGCAGATCTTCCACTAAATTTTTCTTTTTGGATTTTTTCACCACATTTAACACAATCTTTACCTTCATGATTATATACATTAAGTTCATGCTGAAAATCACCAGTTTTTCCAAGAGCATTTACATAATCACTTATTGAGGTTCCCCCCATTTTAATACCTTTTTTTAGTATCTTTATGATTTGTTTGTGTAAGTCTTTTATTTCTTTATCTGTTAATTCATTTGATTTTCTATCAGGTCTAATACCAGATAAAAACAATGCTTCATCTGCATAAATATTACCAATACCTGCAATAAATTCTTGATTCATAAGTAAAGGTTTTATCATAGCTTTACGATTCTTCAACATTTTTTTAAATAGTTCTACAGTAAACTCATTGCTTAAAGGTTCAACACCAAGATTTATTAAATTACCAGCTTCATTTAAAGAATCATTATTAACAATATACATCCTGCCAAACTTTCGTACATTATTAAATCTTAAATCAGTATTATCTTCAAATTCAAATACAACATGTGTATGTTTGTCTCTATTTTCATTTCTCTCTTTATATAATAATTTCCCTGACATTCTTAGATGAATAATAAGACGATACTGAGAATTAACAAAATTTATTATTATATATTTACCACGACGATCCAAAGACTTTATTTTCTTATTTTCACTAAGCTCTATAAACTTATCATTATCAGGATAACCTATAACTGTATCATCATAAATGATTGTGTTTTTAATTGTTTTTCCTTTTAAAATATCATTTAATCCAGATACTACAGTTTGTACTTCAGGCAATTCTGGCATCTTTTCACCTCGGTTATTTAATTTCTAATTTATTTTGTTCCTTTAGATTTTTACCCACTTTGAAATCAACAATTACTGGAACTTTTAACTTAACTGCATTTTCCATTTTTTCTTTAACTAATTTGATAATTTCATCTAATTCATTTTTGGCAACTTCGAAGACAATTTCATCATGAATTTGAAGAAGCATTTTTGCTTTAAAATTACTATTTTTCAATGAATTATATACATCAATCATTGCTATTTTCATTATATCAGCAGCACTTCCTTGAATAGGAGAATTAATTGCAGTTCTTTCTGCAAAAGATCTCCTATGGTAATTACTACTGTTAATACCTTTTATATATCTTAATCTATTAAATATGGTTCTAACATAACCATCTTTTTTAGCCTTCTTTATAATATCATCCATATATTTTTTTACACCAGGAAATC
>JBEPXG010000179.1:0-4116 GCA_041642015.1 Halanaerobiales bacterium | reverse complement strand
TCCAGATAAAAAGATTGAGGGGGAACCTTTAACAGGGGAAGTACCTAGCCCAGTTAATCCACCAAAAGGATGTAACTTCTCACCTAGATGTCCTTTTGCTGATGATAGATGTAAAGAGGTAGAACCTGAATTGAAGTATTTAACAGATGGAAGGAGGGTTGCTTGTCATAAAGAAAACTTAGAACAGTATAACTTATTATAATAACTATAGGAGGTTATTAATTTGAGAAAAAATTTATCAATTTTGTTAGTTTTATCATTGTTATCGGGACTAATGGTCTTTTCGGCAGTTGCATTCGGACAAGATGATGTAACAACAGTAGATATTGCAATTCAAGCTGAGCCATCTAAGTTAAATCCAATAACATACCAAGATTCTGAAACTGATTTTGTTTTAAGCCAAATCTGTGACCCGTTAGTAGAAGTATCTCCAGAAGGTTCATATACTTCTAAAGGTGCTGTTATTGAAGATTATAGTATTGAAGAAGATGGCAGAGTATATATATTCAATATCAGAAAAGGTTTAAAATTTCATAATGGTGAAGACTTAACAGCAGAAGATGTTAAGTTTACATATGAATCACTAATGGATAAAGATTTAGCTTCACCACACAGAAGTTACTATGAAGGAATTGAAAAACTAGAATTACTTGATGAATATACTTTGAAAGTTACTTTAGCTGAAACAAATGTTACTTTCTTAACAAATGCAAGATTACGTAACCATGTACTTCCAAAAGACTATATTGAAGAAGTAGGTTGGGAAGGTTATGAACAGAAACCAATTGGCAATGGTCCTTATGTATTTGTAGAACATGTTCCAGGACAAAGAATAATACTTGAAAAAAATGAAAATTACTGGGATGGAGAAGCTAAAATTGATAAATTGATATTTAGATTTTATCCAGAGACAACATCAGCTGTAATGGCTTTGCAAACTAAAGAAATCGACTTTATTGCTGAACTTCCTGCTGAAGTTTATCAGAACTTAAAAAGTAAAGAAGATATTGGATTAAAATTTGGTAGTTATAATAAATTTGAAGATCATAGGATTTGTTTTAATAAAAGAGAAGATAGTATATTTAGTGATGTAAGATTAAGAAAAGCTGTTGCATATGCAATTAATAGAGATGAATTAATTGAACTTACTCGTGGAGAAATGGCTGTACCAGCAGTTGGCAGAGTACCTGGATTCCACCCAGCAAGTTCACCTAATGCAAATGATTATGAAGAAGATTTAGATAAAGCAAGAGCACTTATGGCAGAGGCAGGATATCCAGATGGATTTAAGACTAAAATATTTGCTCCTTCTGGTTATAGAGAAAGAGTACTTGAAGTACAACAAATACAACAACAGTTAGCTAGAATTGGCATTGAGGTAGAAGTTGTAACTTTAGAGTGGGGTACTTATTTAGATGTAACTGCTGAAGGACAAGCACCAATGTTTAGAGAAAGATGGTCAGCGGGTGTACCATCTCCATTTAGTTTTGTTGAAAACTGGCATTCTGAATCTGGTTGGAATTCAATATTTGGTACTTATGAAAATGATGAAGTAGATGCATTAATTGATTTAATTAAAAAGACCACCAATCAAGAAGAAAGATGGCAGTTATATAGAACTGTACAAAATTTAGCAATGGATGATGTTGCTTCTTATCCTTTATATTGGCCTGTAATAGGAGAAGCATATAATGATCAGCTAATCATTCCCGATCATGTATGGAATGTATTTAAAAGACCAATATTTAATGTTGATCAATGGTATTTTGAGTAAAAAATGCAAAAATAAAAATATTTTAATTAAGAGACAACCCAATTTGGGTTGTCTTTTTTCTTCAAAATATATTATAATATAATAAACGAAAAATCTTCGAGGTGATTATTAATGTATTTAGACTTAATAAAAAAGAGAATAAAAAACAGTGTAATACAACCCTTAGGTGTAAAAGGTAAATTTTCTATATTACTTCCAATTATAGAAAAAGATAATAAATTACAACTTCTTTATGAAGTAAGAGCTGAAGATATGGGAACACAACCTGGGGAAGTTTCATTTCCGGGAGGGAGAATAGAGAATGGTGAAAGTGCCAGAGAAGCAGCTATAAGAGAAACAGAAGAAGAATTAGGTATATCTAGAGACCAAATAGAGTTGTTTGGACAGATTGATTATCTAGTACCACTTTTCAATATAGCTTTATATCCTTTTGTTGGATATTTGAAAATAAATAGTTTAGATGAATTAAATATCAATAAAGCAGAGGTTAAAAATGTTTTTACAGTACCTATAAACTATTTTCTAGAAAATGAACCAGAAACACATACAATTAGTTGTAAATATGAGATAAATGAAAACTTTCCCTATCATTTAATTCCAGATGGAGAAGATTATGATTGGAGAGATGGAGAATATCCAATTAATTTTTATAAATACAATGGAAATGTAATCTGGGGAATGACAGCTCGATTTACAACAAACTTAATTGAAAAGATTAAAGAACAAAGTTAAAAGGAATGGAGGGTTAGTTGAATGGAAAAGAAGTTATACCGTTCAAGAGAACACAGAGTAATAGGTGGAGTATGTGGTGGAGTCGGAGAATATTTTGAAATTGATCCTGTATTTGTAAGGATTATACTATTATTACTATTTTTTGTAGGTGGGATAGGATTTATAACCTATATAATAGCTTGGATAATTATTCCAGAAAGACCATCAGATGTAGAAAATATAGAAGTTGATGAAAAAGCAATTAAAGAACAAAAAGAAAAAAGAATGAAAATACTCGGCTATATTCTATTTGGCCTTGGAGTATATTTCATCCTTGATATTTGGTTTAATATTAATATTGAATTTGGAGCAGAAATTTGGTCAATAGGTTTAATAATTTTAGGTATATTGATAATTTTCAAAAACAAAAATTAAATATCCTTTTGTGAATATTCTGGTAATATTTCTCTTGTCTGCATATTGTTTAATACTTTATCTAGTGTAATTTTTAACCATATTGCAGCTGGAATTATACTGATAAATTCTGAAATAGGAAATGAATACCATAATATATCAAGACCATATAGCTGCCCTAGGATATACATTAAGGGTAATAATATGATTATTTGTCTTAAAAATGAGAATAATAAACTTGGTAGACCTTTTCCTAAAGCTTGAAAGGTTGTAGAAATAATTATAGCTGGACCAATAACAGGAAAAGCTATACTAATATTTTTCAAAGCTATTGAACCAGTTTCAATTAATTCTGGATCAGTACTAAATAAGGAAACAATCTGTTCAGGAATAGTTTGAAATAGTATAAATCCTGCAGTGGTAAATACAAATGCAATTACCCCAGCTAATTTAATAGTTTTAAGCATTCTTTTAGGATTATTATGCCCGTAATTATAACCTACGATTGGCATAAATCCCTGGTTTAAGCCAAAAACTGGCATAAAAACAAAAGATTGTAATCTAAAGTAAATACCTGCAGCAGCAATTGCTGTTGTAGAGAACGATGCTAAGATTCTATTCATTCCTGATAACATTAGACTTGCAAGAAGTTGCATTACCATTGCTGGAAATCCAACTTTATAAACTTCTTTAATAATATTAAAATCAAAACTAAAGTTTTTCATATTTAATTTAAGTTCATTTTTATCACTAAATAACATAAAGACTAAGTATATTCCACTTAAAAAACGAGATGAAACAGTTGCTATTGCAGCACCTTGTATTCCTAGTCTTGGGAAAATCCAGAGACCATAAATTAAAAATGGATCTAAAATAATATTAAGTACAGCACCTATTAACATTGTTACCATAGGAATAAAGGTATTACCTTCTCCTCTTAAAATATTATTAGATATCATAGGGAAAAACAAGGCAATAGATCCAATTAATATTATAGAAATATATTCAGTCCCTAAAGTAATTAAGTTAGGATCATCTGTAAATATTACAAATAATTTATCTGAAAAGAAAAATCCAATCATTGCAATTACAATACTATATAATATTGATGCTAAGATCACATGTTCTGCAGCATTAGCAGCTTTCTCTTTCTCACCTTCACCTAATCTACGAGATATAAGAGAACTAGTACCAATACCTGTTCCAACAGCAATTGC
>JBEPXG010000178.1:0-4117 GCA_041642015.1 Halanaerobiales bacterium | reverse complement strand
AATAGTAAAAGCAATCTTTAAACCTGATCTAAATACGTCTGGTAAAGGATTAAACTGAAATAGATTGATAAGAATAGTAAATAGATAAAATATGAGTGCTACAAAAAGTGAACCAATTAATTTCAACTTCATTTATATCATTCCACGCCTTCGAAGTTTTCTTTGATAGTTAAACAAATACGATATTATAGTATCTCTGTCTTTTCTATCTAAATCAACAAATTCAATACCAGCAGTCTTACTATAACCATCTTTATTATATTTTATTCTTACTATTTTACCTTCAATTAACTTATCTAGCTCATCTATATCTAGTTTAAACATTAATCTATCATTAATTTTTAGATCATCTTTTAAAACCATTAAAAGACCACCACCACTTAAATCTATGGCCATTGTTTCTTTAAATTCAGGTTGAGTTTCTTTATCTAACTGTTCTTTTAATGATATATATTTGATCTGTTTATTAATTTGAACTCTAAAGAATCTTCTTCTCTGAATTCTTTCAATATTATCGGTGACTTTAATACCTAATAGTGGAAGAGGTTCTTTTTTTCTACCTGTAATTTCTGTACTAAGAGAGTAAAAGGCAGTATCTCCTTCATAAAGTACCTCTACTTTTATTCCTTTTCTTAAGGGGATTAGTTCTTCTCTTTTATAGATAGACATAATCCAGATTTCATCATCTGTTATATCTGCCACCTTTGAATTATAGCTTCCCTCAAATTGACCTTCTTTTACTACTAATTCAATATTTTGATTTATACTTAAAAGTTTGTCTGGATTGGTCATTTGATTTACCTCCCCGGTGATATCTGGCCTATTAGTTTATAGAAAAAGTTCTTAATTCCTCTACTTGGTAGATCAAGTTCCTTACCTAAGAGGCTAGAAGCTATTTCCATAAATTTGTCATTTACTTTTAGATTCGGATACAGTTTAAAAACTGGATGCTGTTTTTTAACTGATTTTGAAATATGTGTATCATTAGGAATTATACCTAATAATTCGATATCTAAGTTCAAATACTTACGGGCAGTAGTTAAAAATCTATTGATTATACTATCTGCTTCCTTTTGGGAGTCTACCCTATTAACCACTAAATGTAGTTTTCCCTGATAGTTTTTACTACTGAGTAGTTTAATCAAACTATAAGAATCCATTATTGAAGTTGGTTCAGGTGTTAGTACAATCAATATTTCATCAGCTGCAGTTGTAAAGTTTATTACAGTCTGACTTGCGCCCGCTCCTGTATCTAGTAATATTACATCATAGTTGTCTTCAATTTCTGCTACACCATTAAGTAGTTTTTTAATATTTTCATTACTTATATTTATAATATCGTCTATTCCAGAAATTCCGGAAAGAACATTTAAACCATAAGGTCCAGTTGCAACTGCTTCTTTTAGACTACACTGTCCATTTAAAACATGGTTTAAATCATACTGTGATTTAAGACCAAGCATTACATCTATATTAGCCATCCCAATATCACTATCAATTAAAAATACATCATTTTCTAATTCGCGAATTGCTAAGGCTAAATTAACAGTTAATGTTGATTTACCTACACCACCTTTACCACTTGCAATAGCTATTATTCTACTTTTCTTTTTTGAACTATTGTTATTTGATTTCTCAATATCTTTTATATTATTATCTGCCATATACTCTTTTAGTTTAGAGGCCTGATTATTCATCGAAATCCCCCATTAAATAATTATATAGAATTTCTGGGTTTGCTTGATCAATATCTTCTGGTACATCTTGTCCAAATGTTATATATGAAAACGGAATATCATATTCTTTTTTTAGATTGATAATATCTCCATATGAAGAAGTCTCATCTAATTTAGTTAGGATAAACTTATCTGGATTTAAACTAGAAAAGTTATTTACTGCATTGTTTAAATCTCTACTATCCATATTTAAACTTAACATTAAATGGGTTTCATCCACAATATTTTGTTTGGCAAATTCGTTTAACTGTCCTAGTTCCCATTTGTTTTTCCAATTACGGCCAGGAGTGTCTACTAATATTAAATCAGCTTCTTTTTGAAACTCTTTAACAGCTTGAATAAATTCACTTCCATCATATACTACTTTAAGTGGAATATTGATTATATCACTATATGTTCTAAGTTGTTGTACAGCTGCGATTCGATATGTATCTGCAGTTATTAGACATACCTTTTTATCTTTTTTAATTGCAAACTCAGCAGCAATCTTTGCTATTGTGGTAGTTTTTCCAATCCCAGTTGGTCCAATAAATGTTATCGTCTTAGGTTTGTTTGTTGTTTTAATTAACTCAGGTTCACCTAACATATCAATAAGATGGTTTTTAACTTTTACTTTTAAATTTGATTTATCTATTTTTTCATCAGTTTGTATATCGTCTAATATTTCTTGAATATATTCATCTTTAACATTTTGTTTTTTAAGATGATTTCTCAAGCTTTTTAAAGCCTCAGGAATATTAGAGTTTGTTACATTTTTATTAACATTATTGTTTAAATCTTTTATCATATCTTTTAAGTTATCTATTTCCTCTTTGGTTTTATCTTCTTTGCCACTGTTTTCTTCTAGTCCAGCCAATACTTCTACTTTTTCTTTGGCAAAGAAACCTAAAAAACCACCTTCTTTAAACTTTCTTGTATCTAATATTATTGCATCAGTTCCTAAGTCAACCTTTACCCTAAATATTATATCCTGTATATTATCACCAACATATTTTTTAACTTTCATCTAATTGCTCACCGTCCCTAATACTTGTAAATTTACATCAGGTGAAAGTTCACTAAAAGATAAAACAATTAACTGTGAAAATGATCTACTTGTTAGTTCTTTTAGTGGTCTTCTAATCATTGGGGAAGTAACTAAGATTGGATCTTTCCCCTGTTGTAGTAGATTTTGAGCTTCCTGTGAAATTGCTTCTATTAATTGTTGAGCTTGTTGTGGTTCAACAGCTAAATAGTTACCCTGATCAGATTGTTCTACGTTTTGTCCAAGACTTTCTTCTAACTGTGGATCTAGGGTTATAGTGTATAGTTCATTATTGTCATTTGTATATTGATTTGTTATCTGTCTTGATAGACCCTGTCTTACATATTCAGTCAATAAATCTATATTTTTTGTTGAAGTTGCAAAATCAGCAAGTGTTTCTAAGATAGTTACCAGATTATTAACCGGTATATTTTCCCATAGTAGGTTCTGTAATACTTTTTGTATTTCTCCTAAGGATAAAAGATCTGGTAATAGTTCATCCACAACAGCTGAATTTTCATCTTTAATATTATCTATTAGCTCTTTTACTTCTTGTCTTCCTAGAAGTTCATGAGCATGTTCTTTTATTACTTCAGTTAGATGTGTTGCCATAACTGAAGGAGGATCAACAATTGTATAGTTCGCAAGTTCTGCCTTTTCTTTTTGATTTTCATCGATCCAAATTGCAGGTGTTCCAAAGGCAGGTTCTTTTGTGTTTATACCATCAATATCTTCTGTTGTCATACCAGAATCCATTGCTAGAAAATGATCAGGCATTATCTCATACCTGCTTATTTCTACTCCTTTTAATTTGATTCTATATATATTTGGTTCTAACTGTAAGTTATCAAGTATTCGAACCGGGGGTATTATTATACCTAACTCAATAGCCATTTGTTTTCTGATCATTGATACTCGATCAAGAAAGTCACCACCCTGGTCGGGTAGTACATATGAGATCAAGTTATATCCTACCTCAACTTCTAACTGATCAACTTTTATAATATTTTTAATTTCAGCTTCTTTAGCTTGTTGTAGTTCTTGTCTTGAAGGTTCTTGCTTTTCTTCAACTTCTTCAGTACTTTCCTTTACAGTTCTTCTTAAAGTTAAACCAAGTCCACCGATTAATAGAGCCATTACTATAAATGGAACTGTAGGAAGTCCAGGCATTAATCCTAAGATAAATAATACAACACTTGCAATATACATTGCTTTGGGTTGACTCATTAGCTGACTTGATACTTCCTGTCCCATATTTCTTTCTGAAGCTGCTCTGGTTACAATCATACCAGTTGCAGTAGAAATTAATAAAGCGGGAATCTGTGATACTAATCCATCACCAACAGTTAATAATGTA
>JBEPXG010000177.1:0-4128 GCA_041642015.1 Halanaerobiales bacterium | reverse complement strand
TGGTATGTTTAACTTTGCATCAATTATGACAGATCAAAGTATTCAGCTTTTAGGTATGTTAACTGAAGCAATTCATACTCCTTTCTTACAGGATAGAGCCTTAAGTATTGAAAATGCAAAACATGTTTTTAATTCTGCTCGTAATATTAGTGATGAAATTCAGTTTAAACCAGATGGTAAAATTCAAGAACGTGCTGATCAGGTCTTAAATGAAACAGCTGAAATACTAAAAGAGATATCTGATAAAGGTTTAATGAAAGCCCTATCAGAAGGAATCTTTGCTGATATCAAAAGGCCAATTAAAGGTGGTAAAGGTTCTGAAGGAGTTATAGAAAAATCTAGTAACTACTTTAATCCTTTTTATGAACTGCTTAAAAAGGAGTTGAATATCTTCAATGGATAAAAATAATATAATAAAAGCATATGGTGATACATATAATGATGGTAAAATCCAACTAAGCTTTACATTACCAATTCAAAAAGGAGTAGAAGCTGAAGAGGCAGCCCGTAAATACTGTTTACAGTTAGGTTTAAAAGAAGTTGAAGTTGTTCACATGAGAGATTTAAAGGAAGGATTTACATTTTTTGTAGTTTATGCAATTTCAGATGTAATGGTAGATAAATCTAAGATTAATGTTGCAAAAATAGATACAGAAGAAATGACATATTATGAAATTAATGATTATATTAAAGAAAAAATACAAAAAAGATTAAAAGTTGTAGGTGCTTGTACAGGAACTGATGCTCATACTGTAGGCCTTGATGCAATCTTAAATATGAAAGGTTATGCTGGTGAGTATGGTTTAGAAAGATATCCTCAGTTTGATACATATAATTTAGGGAGCCAAGTACCAAATGAATCACTTATCAAAAAAGCAGTTGAAGTAAAAGCAGATGCAATATTGATATCTCAAGTAGTCACTCAAAAAGATATTCATATTAAAAATCTTACTGAATTTGTTGAAATATTAGAAGCTGAAAACTTAAGAGATAATTATATCTTAGTATTAGGTGGTCCAAGAATCAGTCATGAATTAGCTTTAGAGTTAGGATTTGATGCCGGTTTTGGTTCTGGTACAAAACCTAATCAAGTTGCATCATATATTGCGCAAAAAGTTTTTGAAAAAAACTTTAAGGATGGTGGTATTAATGAATAATGAGGTTTTAATTAGATTAAGAATGAGTACTAATGATGCCCATTATGCGGGTAACTTAGTTGATGGAGCAAAAATGTTAGAACTCTTTGGAGATGTTGCTACTGAATTATTAATTAGAAGTGATGGAGATGAAGGATTATTCTTATCCTATGATAATGTTGAATTTACAGCACCTGTTTATGCCGGAGACTTTATTGAAGCTAAAGGTAAGATTGTAAAAAAAGGAAATACATCTCGTAAAATGGAGTTTGAAGCTCATAAAGTAATAACTTCTGCAGAAAATGCAGAATATGATTCAGCCTGTGATGTATTAGAAGAACCTGTATTAGTTGCAAAAGCAAGTGGAACTTGTGTGGTTCAAAAAGAAAGACAGAGGAATTAAAATGGAAAAGTTAATTATTACAGCTGCAATCTGTGGAGCAGAAGTAACTAAAGATCATAACCCTAATCTTCCTGTATCAGCAGATGAACTTGCACAAGAAGCATTAAAAGCTGAAAAAGCAGGTGCTTCAATAATTCATCTACATGTTAGAGATGATCAGGGAAATCCAACTCAAGACAAGGATATATTTAATAAAGCAATAGATAGGATGAATGAAGTTGGTGTAAATGCAATTATTCAGCCCTCTACTGGTGGTGCAGCAGGTATGAGTTGGAAAGAAAGGATTCAACCAATATATTTGAATCCTGAAATGGCTACTTTAGACTGTGGGACAACTAACTTTGGAGATGAAATCTTTGTAAATGATCTACCTTTGATGAGAAACTTTGCAAAAGAGATGAAAAAACAAAATGTATTACCAGAGTTAGAGTGCTTTGAAGTAGGACATATCTATAATGCACTCAAACTAAAAAAGGAAGGGTTTTTAGATAAGCATCTCCACTTTGATTTAGTTTTAGGTGTACCTGGTGCAATGCCTGCTTCAGTTAAAAACCTTTTATTTATGGTTGAACATCTTCCAGAAGATGCAACCTGGACTTCAGCAGGTGTTGGAAGATATCAATTAGAATTAGCTTATCACACTATAATCATGGGTGGTCATGTAAGAGTAGGTTTTGAAGATAATATCTTTTATAAAAAAGGTGAACTTGCAAAAAGTAATGCACAATTAGTAAAAAGAGTTGTTAGATTGGCTGATGAATATGGTCGTGAAGTTGCTAACCCTGAAGAAGCTAGAGAGATACTTAAAATTGAGTAGTCTTTAAGGAGGGGTCTAAAATTAAGTATAACTTTAAAGGTTTAAAGGCTTTGTTTTTAAACTGTACATTGAAAAAATCTCCGAAAACATCTAATACTAGAGGTTTAATTGATGTATCCAAACATATAATGGAAAAACATAATGTTGATGTTGAAGTAATAAGAGTTGTTGATTATGAAGTGGCAAATGGTGTATATCCTGATATGACTGAAGAAGGATGGGATAAAGACGAATGGCCTTCAATCCAAAAAAAAGTAATGGATTCAGACATTTTAGTATTAGGAACTCCAATTTGGTTAGGTGATAAATCATCGATTTGTACTAAAGTAATTGAAAGACTTTATGCTAACTCCGGGAAATTAAATGAAAAAGGTCAGTATCTTTATTATGGAAAAGTTGGTGGAACTATAATTACTGGAAATGAAGATGGTGCCAAACACTGTGCTATGAATATATTATACTCTCTTCAACATTTAGGTTATGTAATACCCCCTCAAGCAGATGCAGGTTGGCTAGGTGAAATAGGACCAGGACCATCATATTTAGATGAAGGATCTGGTGGACCTGAAAATGATTTTACAAATAGAAATACAACTTTTATGAGCTGGAACCTTATGCATATGGCTAAATTATTAAAAGATAATAATGGTATTGAAGATTATGGAAATCAGAGATCTAAATGGGATGCGGGATGCAGATTTGATAATCCAAATCCAGAATATAGATAATAATTAGGAGGCAAAATAATATGAAAAAAGGAAACAAGTATGGCTTACATAGAGTTATAGAACCAGAAGGTGTCTTACCACAACCAGCAGAAAAGATTGACAATACAATGGAAATATATGATAATGAGATACTGATTGATGTAGAAATATTAAATATAGATTCAGCTAGTTTTACTCAAATCAAAGAAGAAGTAGGAGAAAAAGAAGAAAAAATAAAGGAAAAAATGCTAGAAATAGTGAATAAAAGAGGTAAGCATCATAATCCTGTAACCGGTTCTGGAGGTATGTTAATTGGGACTGTAGCTCAAATCGGTGAACGTTTAAAAGAAAGAGATTTAAAGGTAGGAGATAGGATTGCAACTTTAGTATCTTTATCATTAACACCTTTAAAAATAGAAGAAATAAAAAAGGTACACAAGGATATTGATCAAGTAGAAGTAAAGGCAAAAGCAGTATTATTTGAAAGTGGTATATATGCAAAATTACCAAGTGATATGAAAGATACTCTTTCATTAGCAGTATTAGATGTAGCTGGTGCAGCTGCTCAAACTGCAAAGTTAGTAAAACCAGGAGATAATGTTATGATTATTGGTGCTGGTGGAAAATCAGGACTCCTTTGTTTACATGAAGCTAAAAAAAGAGCGGGAGTTACTGGAACAGTTATAGGTATGGGACATAGTGACTCAAGTTGTGAAAGAATAAAAGAACTTGGATTAGCTGATGTAATAATTCAGGGGGATGCAACTAAACCTGTTGAAACCTTAGAGCTGCTAAAAGAAAAAACTGATGGAGAACTAGCAGATATTGTAATAAATAATGTAAATATACCTGACACAGAAATGGCATCAGTATTATCTACAAAAGATAAAGGTACAATCTATTTCTTCTCAATGGCTACAAGCTTTACCAAAGCTGCCTTAGGAGCAGAAGGTGTAGGCAAAGATGTTAATATGATTATTGGAAATGGTTATACAGAAGGACATGCTGAAATCTCTTTAGAGATTTTAAGAGAAAACAAAAAGTTAAGAGAAATATTTGAAAGAT
>JBEPXG010000176.1:0-4132 GCA_041642015.1 Halanaerobiales bacterium | reverse complement strand
ATGAGCATTGATCCATATTATCAGATTGTATATATATAATATCATAAAAGAGAGCTACAAACAAGAAAAAAAAGGTACTAATACAAAATATTACCATTAATCTCAAATTAGCCGATTCATCCCCGCCCTTTAATAAGAACGAGGCTTTCTCAGCTGAATTCGGTAAGGTTTGGAAAGAATGGAAACCAGATAGTGCTTTTAAATAAATAATTGTGATAAAAGTGGGATTAGAACCCACTTTTTTTCATATAATGAAGGAATAATGTCTTTTTAAAAGAATTAGTAAATATACTAAACTAGTTGGAGGTTTAATAAATATGCAGGAAAAGAAAAATTTTAGAGCAGAAACTATTGAGCAAACGAATCTACTAACTGACCCATTTGGCTTGACTGTTTTATCAACCTTAAAAACAGATGAATATCTTAGTGTAAATGAGATAGCAAAATTATCTGGTGAAGAGAAAAATTTAATTGAAGAGTATATTAAGCTATTTCTTGAGGAAAAGATGATTAAAGTTAAAAAAGAAGAAGGAATTGAAAAGTACTCTAAGATATCAGATTATTACAGTTTTTCACCTGAACTTTTATCAATAATACCTGATCAAATTCAAGATCATATTATTTTTGGCTTATTACATGCAATTCAAGGTGATTATTATGATTTATTAAAACTGGCACAAAAACATGATAACTTAGATAAAGCACTTGCAGAAGCTGGATATCCAGAAGCTAAAAAAAGTCTAGACTTAGTGATGGGTAGAGTATACATAAAAGAAGAGGATATTAAAGATATTGAAGATCTTGTTAATAAGTTAATGAACAAATATAAAAAAATTCCTGAAGATGAAGATCCAGATGATTATTTAGCATTTGACCTTAACTTTTTTATGAAACCTTCTATTGCTAAATTTATTGAAAATATAAAAGAGTGATTTAAAAAAAGTCCTTTTGAAAGGACTTTTTTTAATATCTATATATTTTCATGAAATAGATTATTAATTTCTTTTTCCATTCTTATTCTTTTAGAAACAATATAAGTTAAATTTTTCTTAAAGTCACGATATTTTTTTATTGCATTGTTCTGACTTTTTTCTCTGATTTCATTATACCTATCTATCTTGTTAATAATAATATCTGTAATTTCTTTATCTATCTTATTATTTTCTACATTATCATTTAAAATACTAATAATCTTTTTATTTTCAAAACCATCTCTATATGGTCTATCTTCAGTTAAAGCTGTATAAATGTCAGCAACAACCATAATTTTAGAACCAATATCTAATTCTTCTTCTTTTAGATGAAAAGGATATCCTGAACCATCTAATTTTTCATGATGATAAGCAGCCCATTTTTTAATTTCTGGAAACTCTTCAATAGATTCTAAGACCTTATATGTGCGATAAGTATGACCTCTCATTAAAGCCCACTCACGTTCATCTAATTTATCATTTTTATTTAATATAGACAAAGGTAAAGACAGTTTACCAATATCATGTAAATAACCTGCAATTTTCATTTGTTTTAGTTCATCAGTAGAAAAATTATAGTTTCTAGCCAATGAAGTTGCTATTCTTGAAATTACAGCTGAATGCGTTGCAGTAAATGGATTTCTAAAATCAATTAGATAGCTAAATATTTTACTTATCATTAAAAAATCATCAATATCAATTAAATAATCTAATTTATGATCTTTTATATATTTTGAATTTAATGATTTTAAATCCTTTAATTTTGCATCTAACCAAAATGATTCAATTTTACTTAAATGTATAAATGCTTCCCAAATATCATTATGATAACGGTCCTTTCTTTTCTTCAAGTTATCTACTATTTCATCTTTATAGTATAAGATATTTTTTTCATATTTACTTATTTGATATGACAACTCATCTGCTAAATTTAATATATTTGATAAAAAATATAATTCTTCATCTGGTAGATCATTCCATTTATGGTGATGAAATTTTATTATTTTCGGAATATCATCAACCGGAAAGTCTTTTTCTATTAAATGATAACCTAAAACAGCATGTTTAATATCTTCTTCATATGATTGTAGCTTATGGTCAACATCCTCTTCAATATATAAAATACCTATATCATGAATCAAAGAAGAGAAGATAAGTTTTTGTTCATTGGTTCTATTAATGTTTAATTGGTCACTTAGTTTATATGCTAAATATGTAACTGCTTCATGGTGATCTTTTGCAACTGTACTTATTAAATTTATTGTCATTGAAAGTGAATTCATAACATTATATAATGAGATATCTTTCATATTTATCCTCCTAAATCATTATTTTTAATTTATAATTATTTTCTTTTGGACTTAAGCATTTATGATAAATATTAGTAATACAGTGTATAATATTCTAATGTCAAAAATTCTAGTAAAATACTGTCAAAAAGCTTGACTTTATAGGGAAAAGATGTTAATATATAAAGCGTTGAACACAGATGGGCCATTAGCTCAGTCGGTAGAGCACCTGACTTTTAATCAGGTTGTCGGAGGTTCGATTCCTCCATGGCTCACCATTTTATCGCGGGGTGGAGCAATCTGGTAGCTCGTCAGGCTCATAACCTGAAGGTTGTCGGTTCGAATCCGGCCCCCGCAACCAAATTTAATAATCAATTGTGTGGTGGGATAGCTCAGGCGGTAGAGCAGTGGATTGAAAATCCACGTGTCGCCAGTTCGAATCTGGCTCCTACCACCACTTTTAAAATTCTGGAAGCTCATCTATGGCTTCCTTTTTTTGTTTTTGGTCAGTATGTGTATAGATTTGAGTAGTAGAAATATTTTCATGTCCCAACAGGTCTTGAAGCACCTTTATATCCTTTGTATTGTGGTATAGAATCGTTGCAAAAGTATGTCTAAGCTTATGAGGTGTAATCTTACTTGCGTTCTTAATTCCAGCCATTTTAGCATATTTTTTAACAAATAGTTGAATAGACCTAGCACTTATTCTATTTCCTCTTGTAGATAAAAAAAGTGCTTTTTTTGCATCTTCATTACTTGGCTTAATTTTATCTCTTTCAGGTAGATATTCATCAATAGCTTTTAAAGTATCTGAATGTAAGGGAACATATCTTTCTTTATTTCCTTTTCCATAAAACTTAATTGATTTATCTTCATAATTGATATCATCAACATTTAGTTCAACCAATTCAGAAACTCTTAATCCAGCATAAAGAAATATTTTTACGATTGCTAAATCCCTTTTTTTATTTAAAAGATCAGCTTCTCTTATTACTCGTATATATCTTTTAGCTTCTTTAAGTTTCATATATATTGGTTCAGCAGTTGTTCTTGTTTTAGAAGATTCAATCGTTAATGCTGGATTATTATCAGTATATTCTCTTTTCTGTAAGAACTTAAAAAATGATCTGATTGCATATAATTTTCTATTACGTGTTACAGCACTATTATCATATGTAAGGACAATATCACTTAAGAATTCTGATATTTCATATTTTGTTATTTTAGAAATCTTAAAATCTTTATCAAAATTAAATTCATTAGTCAAGTATTTATATAGTAATTTGAGATCATGTTCATATTCTTTAACAGTTAAATCTGAATATGCACGATCTACCTTAAGATATTTCTTAAAACTATCTACAGCATCTAAGAATTTTAAGTCAAAAGTCAATTTAATCAATCCCCTTTAATATCTGTCTATATAGTTAAGTTCAATATTTGAGAGGCTTTTCCTCCTTAATTTGTATACATTTACTTTTAATAGAATTTATTATATAATTAATTAAAAGAGAAGAGGAGTGATCTAAAATCTTTAATTTTAAAAAAATCAAAACAATTTTATACATAATGAGTCCTCTTTTTTTACTACTTGGTGTTGGTTTATTAATTCCAATTATTTTTGCTATTATATATAATGAACCTCATATATATTATCAATCTTTTTATATACCTTCCATATTTTCTTTTATTTTAGGAATAATATTTTCTTTATTAAAAAGTGATAATGTTGATTTAACTTTAACTAATAGCATGTTAATAGTAGGATTATCATGGATATTTGTTTCTTTGATTGGTGGATTACCATTTATGATTGGTTTAGAAAAAAGTTTAATAGATGCCTTTTTTGAATCAGTAAGTGGATTTACAACA
>JBEPXG010000175.1:0-4142 GCA_041642015.1 Halanaerobiales bacterium | reverse complement strand
CAATTAAAAAGCAGTGAACTTGTTTCAGGATTAAACTATTTAAAATCACAAAGTTATTCTCATTTAGCCACAATTAGTTGTGTAGACTGGATCGAAGATAATGAATTTGAACTTGTCTACCATCTCTTCTCTTATCAAGATAAAATCAATCTAAGTGTTAAGACAAGAATTGATAGAGAAAAAAGTAAGTTTGTGACTATAAAAAATCTATGGAAAGTAGCTTCATATTATGAAAGAGATATTCATGATTTCTTTGGTGTTGAGTTTGAAGGTAATGATAATATGGAAGAATTAATATTAGAAAACTGGAATGAACTACCACCAATGCGAAAAGACTTTAAAACTAGAGAATATGTTGATCAAAAATTTGATTGGAGGCAATACCATGGACAAGAGTAAAATGACTGAAATGTTTTTTGGTCCAAATCATCCAGGAGTTCCAGGAAACTATGGTATTAACTACTATTATGAAGGTGATACAGTAATTGAAGCTGAGCCAAATGCAGGTCACCTACATAGAGGCTTTGAAAAATTAATGGAAGAAAGAGAATGGATAAAAAATACTCCTTTAGTTTGTAGAATCTGTGTTATGGAACCTGATATCAATGAAATGGTTTATGCAATGGGTTATGAAGCAATTGGAGAAATTGAAGTACCTGAACGTGCAAAATATATTAGAAGTATAATCTTAGAATTAGCAAGAATTCAAGCACATATCTTCTCTATTGGTGGAAACTGTGGAGCAATCGGATTATATACTGCAATGCAATGGGGAGTATTAGCACGTGATTATATTTTAGATATCTTCGAAGAAATTACAGGTGGACGTGTCTACCACATTTATATAAGACCTGGTGGAGTAAGACATGATATAAAAGATGAAACATTTGATAAAATACTTGATTTATTAGATGATTTAGAAAATAATAGACTACCTGATGTTCAAAAGTTAATTTTCGAAAATCCAACTGCTCAAAAACGTTGGAAAGATACCGCTATTCTAAACCAAGAAGATGCATTAAGATTAGGTGTAACAGGACCTTCTTTAAGAGCAACAGGATTAGACCATGATGTTAGAAAACTTATGCCTTATGGAGCATATGATAAAGTTGATTTTGAAGTACCGGTTGGACATAATTCAGATGCCTGGACAAGAATGAAACTTAAAAGAGATGAAATATTTCAAAGTATAAAAATCATTAGACAGTTAATTAATAAAATGCCTGATGGACCTGTTACAGTTGATTTAGGAAATGCATTAAAGTATAAGATTCCTAAAGGAGAAGCATATGTAAAAGTTGAATCAGCTCGTGGTGAATATGGCTATTACATGGTCTCTGATGGTGGATTAAAACCATATAGAGTACATGTAAGAGGTACTTCTACTCCACTTGGATTATATGGTGTAGAAGCATTACTGCCTGGTACAAGAATTGAAGATGTACCTGTATGGGCACATAGTCTTGGAATATGTCCACCAGAATTTGATAGATAATTAAAAGTGAGGTGAAATTTGATGAGTAAAGATAAAAGCAGTATTTTTTCTCCAGCAGTTTCATTTAAAAATCTATTTAAAAAACCTGAAACTATAAAGGTACCTGAAGAAAGTAAAAAGACTTCATGTAATTACAGAGGTTTTCATATAAATGACCTTGATAAATGTATTGGTTGTGGAACCTGTGCAGAAATTTGTGATAATAAAGCTATTGAAATGGTTAAGTTAAGTGATGTAAAAACTGAACTAGGACAGCGAGATGAAAGGCCAAAAATTGATTATGGGCGTTGTTGTTGGTGTGGACTATGTGTAGATGTTTGTACTACAGGTTCACTTGAATTTACACAAGACTATACTTATATTAATTCAGATGCGGACACCTTCTCTTATATACCAGACAATAGAGATATAAACAAAGTAGAATTTGAAGTTGGATATCAAAGAGATGAAAATTCAGAATTACTTGATTTAAATAGAATTGATATGCCTGAACTTGAACCTGAAAAAAGAGTAAAATCATTTGTAGAAATTGTTGAAGGTTTTTCAAAAGAACAGGCTGAAAAAGAAGCATCGAGATGTGTTGAATGTGATATATGTACAGATGCTTGTCCTGCTCATATGAATATACCTGAATATATAAGAGGTATCTTTGATAATGATTTAGATGAATCCTTAAAACAAATTTATGAAGACAATCCTCTACCTGAAGTATGTGGAAGAGTTTGTACTCACAAATGTGAAACTATTTGTTCTATTGGACACAGAGGTGAAGCAATTTCTATAAGATGGTTAAAAAGATATGCAGTTGATAATGTTAATTCTGCTGAATACAAAAAAGTTCTAGGTACACAAAAAATAGAACAAGTTGATAAAAAAGTTGCGATTATAGGATCTGGCCCATCTGGATTATCAGCAGCACACTATCTGAGATTAATGGGTTATGATATTACTATATTTGAAGCTGAAGAAAAAGCTGGTGGAATGATGAGATACGGAATTCCAGAATATAGATTACCATATGATATGTTAAATAAAGATATTGACTATATTAAAAGTTTAGGAGTCAACTTTAAATTTAATATTAGAGTAGGTGAAGATATAAAATTAAGTGATATTGAAGAAAATTATGATGCTGTATTTGCTGCTACTGGTTTACATAATGGCCGTAGTACAAGAATACCAGGTACAGATAATAATAATGTATATCAAGCAATTTACTTACTTAAAAAAATAACACGAGGGGAAAAGCTTCCACTTACAGAAAGAATAGTTGTAATTGGTGGTGGTAATGTGGCAATGGATATTGCACGATCATTAGCAAGATTACAAAAACAAGAATATAGTAAAGTTAATGTATTGGTTACTTCACTGGAAAATGAAGATGTTATGCCTGCTGATGAAGAAGAAATCATTGAAGCACGAGAAGAAGGAGTTAGATTTGAACCTGGTAGAGGTCCAAAAGAAATTAAACTTAATGAAGATGGAAGTATTGCTCAGCTTTGTACAAACTGCTGTGTATCAGTTTTTGATGAAGAAATGAACTTTAATCCTTCATTTGATGATGACGACATAAAAAACTTTGATTGTGATATGGTAGTAGAAGCTATTGGTCAAGCTGGAGATAATAGTTATATTGATGATAACTATGATATTGAATATGAAGGTCCAAGAATAAAAGTAAATGATAAACAACAAACTTCAATACCTTGGTTATTTGCAGGGGGAGATATTGTACAAGGTCCTGATGTAATTACTGGAATTAAAACAGGACATGATGCTGCTATAGGAATTGACGAATATCTTAATGGAAAATAATACTTAAATCATATATTTATATATGAAAATACTACTTAAACCCCTAATGGTATTTAACCACTAGGGGTTTTGCTTATTATAATATATTAAACTATTTAGTTAATAGATCTGCGATAACATTTTCTTCTTTTATAGGTTCTAGTACAATTTCCTTTGTCCCTGGTTCTATTATCTTAAGACAAGCCAGTTCTACTTTCTCATTAACTTTTAAAAAACACCCTTTACACTTTCCAGACCCACAACCATCATAAAAAGTTATTGAAGGATCATATTCATTAAAAATATTTCTTAATAAATTTAATACATTAATTGGTGATTCAACTTTTAGTTGGAATTTATCATAAGTATTTTTATTTTTGTCTTTTGTCATCCTTTTTATCTTTATATTTATATAATTATTATCCATTATTAATTTTCCTCCCCATAAGGTGTTTTCTTTTTAGGAGGTTTAATATCATTGATAACAACATCTTTTATTTTAAAATCTATTTTATTTTCATCATTTTGATATATGATTATATTTTTTAACCAATTTATATTATCTATATTGGTATAATCTTCTCTATAATGAGCTCCACGGCTTTCTTTTCTTAATTTAGCAGATTTTATAATTGTTTTCATAATTAATAAAAGGTTATAATTTTCAATAGCTAAACGCCATTCTTTATTAAATATCATCCTACTGTTTTTTACTGCTTGTTTATTTATTTTTTCTTCTAATTTACTATATATTTCTTCTGCTTTCTCTAATTCTTCTTTATTTCTAACTGGTCTTAAATAACTCTCAGCTATATTTTGTAACTCAGCTCTTAATTTTATAGGTGAATATCCT
>JBEPXG010000174.1:0-4145 GCA_041642015.1 Halanaerobiales bacterium | reverse complement strand
AATCTTAGCATTACCAGCTATACTTGAAATGAGTTTAAATACAATGCTTGGAGTAGCAGATACATTAATGATTAGTAGAATAATTGGTAAAGAGGCTCTAGCAGCAGTTGGATTTGCAAACCAAATATTCTTTACTTTAATCTTTGTGTTTTCATCTTTCAATGCTGGTGCAACAGCTATGATTGCTAGAAGTTATGGTGAAAAAAATTATAGTAGACTTAATAAGATAATGGGACAAAATCTTAGTCTTAATACAATTATAGGTATTGGGGTCTTTTTTATTACATTTATTTTCGCTGGAAATATTATGAATATATATGATATTACACCAGAAGTTAAAAGTTTAGGTATAACATATTTACAAGTAGTATCTTTTAGTCAGTTTTTTATGTTTATTTCATTTGCTATGGCAGCAAGTCTTAGAGGTGCTGGAGATACTAAAACTCCAATGTATATAACTGGATCTGCAAACATATTAAATATTATTGGTAACTATGTTTTAATGACTGGTTTTTGGATCTTTCCAGAAATGGGAATTGCAGGTGCAGCACTATCTACAACAATTTCTAGATTTTTAGCTTCAATTGCCTATATCATTGTTGTTTTTAATATTAAAGAAAAAATGCAGTTAAAACTAAAAAATCTTAAAATGACAAAGGAAATATTAAAACCATTGTGGAAATTTAGTTATGCAGCAGGATTAGAACAATTATCAATGCAATTTGCTTTTGTATTAAATGGAATAATAATTTCTATGCTGACTACTACTTCAGAAGCGGCTTTTAGAATTTTAATTAATATAGAATCAATATCTTTTATGCCAGCAATTGGTACCGGGATTGCAACTGCTACATTAGTTGGTAAACATCTTGGTGAAAAAAATCCTGAAGAATCATTAAAAACAGGATTTACTGCAGCAAGTATGGGAGTATTGTGGGGATTAATAATGGGTATAATTTTCATATTATTCCCTGAACCAATAATTAGAATCTTCACTACAGAAACTGAAGTAATAGAAGCCTCAATTAGCACATTAAGAATTGCTGGATTTAATCAAGCTCCTCTTGCCTTTATGATAATTATGGCAGGTGCTTTAAGAGGTACAGGTGATACAAAGGGAGTCATGATTATTACTGCTATGAGATTATGGTTAGTATTCGTACCATTAACCTATTTATTTACAATATATCTAAAACAAGGTGTTAGTGGTGTATGGTATGCTGAAATAACTTCTTTTGTAATATTCTCTATTGTAATCTTTAAAAGATTTTATGCAATGGAATGGACAGAAATTAGAATGTTTGCTTAAATTGTTATAGATTAAATAAAAAAAAGAGGGGCTTTCCCCTCTTTTTATTTATTTTATTATTCACTTTTTAATACAGATGCACATCTTTCACATACATCTTCATACTCTTCATCTTCACCAACAGTTGTATCAAACTTCCAACATCTTTCACATTTCTTACCTTTAGCTTCTTCTACATATATTGTTATTTTTGAGTTTTCACCTTTATAAGTATCTTTTTCTAAATTATCTTTTAGATCTACTTCAGATACAATAAAGAAATCAGCAAGATTTTCAAATTCCTTATTTAACAAATTACCTGTTTGATTATCATCAGTAGTGATTTCAACTCTTGCTTCTAAAGAATTACCTATTGTTTTATTATTTCTAGCAATTTCTAGGGCTTTAGATACATCTTTTCTAATATCTAATAAAATGTTCCATTTATCAAGTAGTTGATCATCTTCATAACTTTTACTGAACACAGGCCAATCACTTAAAAAGACACTTTCTTCTAACTCTGTTTTTTCTAAAATGTACTGCCATACTTCTTCTGCAGTATGAACTAAAATTGGTGATACGATCTTCACTAAAGTAATCATTATATCAAATAACGCACTTTGTGCTGACCTTCTACTTAATGAATCAGTACCATCAGTATAAAGTCTATCTTTAATGATATCCATATATAATGAGCTCATTTCAACTGTACAGAAATTATGAACAGCATGATATACTTTATGATATTCATACTCTCTATATGCTTTATTTACATTTTCAGTAAGCTCTTTAAGTTTTATTCCTATCCATTTATCAATTTCTTTACGGTCTTCAAATTTAACATAATTTTCTTGTTTTAAAAAATCACTAGTATTCCCTAAGATAAAGCGGAAAGTATTTCTAATTCTACGATAAACTTCAGAATTTTGTTTTAATATTTTATCAGATACTCTTACATCATCTTTAAAGTTGGATGAAGCTACCCATAATCGTAATATATCTGCTCCATACTGATCAATTATCTTATGTGGTGAAACTACATTCCCTTGGGATTTAGACATCTTATTACCTTTTTGATCAACTGTGAAACCATTTGTTACAACTTCTTCATAAGGTGCTTTACCTTCTGTTGCTACAGCTGTTAATAGTGATGAGTTAAACCAACCTCTATATTGATCAGTTCCTTCTAGATATACTTGAGCTGGCCAGTTTAAATTTTCACGTTGTTCTAATACTGCTTTATGACTCGAACCTGAATCAAACCAGACATCCATAATATCTTCTTCTTTAGATAGATTACTGCTCTCACAATTAGGACATTTATATCCTTTAGGTAAAATCTCTGCAGCCTCGTATTTATACCATGCATTTGAACCTTCTTTTAAGAAAATACTTTTAACAGCATCAAGAGTTTCATCATTTATTATTGATTCTCCACAGTCATCACAATAGAAAATTGGAATAGGAACTCCCCATTTTTTCTGTCGTGAAATACACCAATCAGTTCTCTCAGAAACCATGTTGGCCATTCTTTTTTCTCCCCATGCTGGGAACCATTTTACATTGTGAATAGCTTTCAATGTTTCTTCTTTAATAGCCTCAATAGATGCAAACCATTGATCAGTAGCTCTAAATACTAATGGACCTTTACATCTCCAACAATGAGGATATTGATGATCAATAAAGTTCAATTCTAATAATAGATTACGATCTTTTAACATATCAGTAACTTTAATGTTTGCCTTATCATAGTGCATTCCTGCAAATTCTTCTGCTTCTTCAGTAAAGTAACCTCTGCTATCCATTGGTGCATAGACCTCTAATCCATATTCCTGACCAACAATAAAGTCATCATGACCATGACCAGGTGCAGTATGAACACAACCTGTACCATCTTCTAATGTAACATGTTCTCCTAGAATAATTAAAGATTTACGGTCCATGAAAGGATGATTTGTGTTAATTCTTTCTAATTCTTTACCTTTAAATGGATCACTAATTACTTTATAATCTTCAATACCAACCTTATCCATAACTTCATCTACGAGCTTTTCAGCCATAACAAGTTTATCATTACCAACCTGAACTACAACATAATCAAAGTCAGGATGTAAAGTTATAGCTAAATTAGAAGGTATTGTCCAAGGAGTAGTAGTCCAAATAACCATATGGCTATCTTTTGGAGACAGTTTTACATTACCAACTTCAACTTCTTCTGCAAAAGGAAATTTAACATATATTGAAGGAGTACGATCTGTATGGTACTCAACTTCAGCTTCAGCTAAAGCTGTTTCACAACTTGGACACCAATGTACTGGCTTTTGTCCTTTATAAAATAATCCTTTTTTAGCCATTTCCCCAAAAACTTCTATTTGCTTTACTTCATATTCTGGATTAAGTGTTAGATATGGATTTTCCCATTCTCCCCAAACACCTAATCTTTTAAACTGATCCTTTTGTCTATCAACATATTTTAAAGCATAATCTTTACACTTTTCTCTTAATTCTGCTACAGATAATTCTTTAATCTTATCTCCCATTTCTTTGCTTACTTGATGTTCAATTGGTAAGCCATGAGTATCCCACCCTGGAACATATGGAGAATAATATCCTTTTAAAGTACTAAATCTTGTAACAATATCCTTTAATACTTTATTTAATGCATGTCCGATATGTATATCACCATTTGCATATGGAGGACCATCATGAAGAATAAATGGTTCATTGTCCTTCCTATTTTCTATAGCTCTTTCATATACATTATTTTCTTTCCATAACTTTTGATATTCCAACTCTCTTTCACTTAAATTGGCTCTCATTGGAAAATCAGTATCTGGTAAATTGATCGTTTCTTTAT